>NZ_PNCZ01000040.1:0-68846 GCF_005887425.1 Pseudoalteromonas sp. S2721 | reverse complement strand
ACCTCACTCGCAGTGACCTTTAGGGATGCTGATGGTATCAGCCATACCGTGACAGTCACCACTGATGCTTCAGGCAATTGGAGCGCCGAAGCAGGGCAAGCCTTAGCTGATGGCAACTACACAGTCAGTGCTAGTATCAGTGATGCAGCAGGTAATAACAGCAGTGCCAGTGACAGTGGTGAAGTCGACACTATAGCGCCAGACATTCGTGTGATCCCTTCATTTTTACTGGGTAATTTGGTTGGCTTGTCTGGGACTTCAGACTTACCAGAAGGAAGTGTGATCACGATCACTGAGCACCTTGTCGGTGGATTAATTGGATTAACATACACTGCCATTACAGATGCGAATGGAGATTGGACTTTAGCGAATATTACTGTACCACTGCTTAATTTAGCTTATGTAACAGCAAGTGGAACAGATGCAGCAGGTAACACTGCAACGGTGAGCACCCTTGATTTTGATAATGTAGCACCTGAACTAACAGTGTCTGTTGCCGCACTTACTAATGACACAACACCAACTATCTCGGGTACAACGGATATGGGTCAAGGAACGGTTATTAATGTGACTGTTCAAGACGCTAATGGAGATTCGCAAAGCTTTACTGCAACTGTGCAAAGCGATCAAACTTGGTCTGTTGATGTACCAGCAGAACTTGCTGATGGCACATTCACAGTAACAGCATCGGTTCGAGACCAGGTGGGTAATTTAACAACTGAACAAACAACAGGTGTACAGGATAGTATAGCACCAACTTTAAGCGTAAATGCTATTGGTGGCACAGCTGAAGCTCGACCAACTATCTCGGGTAGTAGTAATGAGATAGGTGGTTCAGTGGTTGTTGAAATAGCGGGTCAAACTCTGACTACGACGGTTGATACAGATGGCACATGGCAGCTTGTAGTACCTGTCGACATCGTTGATGGTAGTTACACGATTACGGCTAGCATAACGGATGATGCAAACAACACGCAAACTGCAACAGCATCAATAACAGTTGATACAGTTACGCCTGTTGTATTGCTTGACGTATTGGGAATTGGAAACTCAAGTTTGCCAGTTATTTCAGGTACATCAACAGAATCGCCGGGAACTCAAGTATCTGTCACGATTACAGACAGTAATAGTGATACCCAAACACTGACTGCGACAGTGTTGGGAGATGGAACATGGCAAGTTACACCAGCCGCGTTACCTGATGGAAACTATACTGTAACAGCGTCAATAACGGATGTTGCGGGTAATATTGGCAGTGATACTGAATCTGGTTCTATTGATACACTTGCTCCTTCGCTCACTATTAATAGCTTAGGAACGACAAATGATTCTACACCTACAATTAGCGGTACAAGTAATGAACCTGCAGGTAGCATAGTCTCTTTGAGTGTTTCTAACGGTGGGAATATTTATTCATTATCAGCTACAGTGCAAATTGATGGTACTTGGTCAGTTGATGTTGTTACACCACTTGACGATGGTTCAGTTACTATTACTGCAAGCATCACTGATGCTGCAAATAACACGACGACTGCCACAGACAATGCAACATTAGACACTAATGCACCAACAGTATCTATTGGCACGTTGGCAATTACAAATGATACAACCCCCATCATCTCAGGTACCAGTGATGCAGTAGACGGCACACAAGTTACAATAAATGTTGAAGATGCACTTGGAAATACACAAACAATAACTACAACTGTAACGGGTGGTATTTGGAGTGTTGAGCTTGCTACTGTACTCAGTGAAGGACAATACACGGTAGATGCAAGTGTAACTGAAAATGGTTTAACTGGAACAGCATCAAAGGTTGGTGAGATAGATCTCACGGCGCCATCAATCTTGGTTAATGCACCAGCAATTACAAATGATACTACACCAACAATTAGTGGTACCAGTGATGCACCTCAGGGCACCGTTGTCACGTTAGTTGTGTCTGATAGTTTAGGTAATGATGTTACTGCTTCTGCTATTGTTAATGCATCAGGTAATTGGTCTGTGGCATTACCTTCCTCAATAGCTGAAGGAGTATACACGGTTGAAGCCAGTATCTCTGATGCTGCAGGTAATAGCGCAACCACTTCGGTGTCTGGCATTATAGATATCACTGCGCCTGATGTTGTTATAGACACGATTGCTGTTGCAACCGATTTAACACCGCTCGCTTCTGGCAGTGCAACAGGAGCAGTCGCTGGTAATCGAGTGGTTGTCACCTTCGTTGATGCAGCAGGTGTTAGTCATAGTGTTGAAACAACGCTTGATTCAAGCCTTAACTGGCAAGTTGAAGCAACCCAAGCGCTTGCCGAAGGACAGTATACGGTAACCGCTGTTGTGACTGATACAGCTGGGAATGATGTTTCAGTAAGTACAACGTCTGCGGTTGATACTACGGCACCGATTGTGAGCATTGATCAAAGCAGTATAATACTCACAAACGACTCAACCCCTGTTATCAGCGGCACATCTGATGCTGCAAATAGTACAGTAGTAATTGTGTTCACTGCCGCAGGCGGTTTACAACATACAGTTACTACCACAACTGATGCAAGTGGCAATTGGCAAGTTGAAGCAGGTCAAGCGTTAGCTGATGGAGTGTATTCGGTCACTGCAAGCATCACAGATACCGCAGGTAACACAGGAACTGATAGTAAAACGGGCGGAGAAGTTGACACTGTAGCTCCAGAGTTATCAATCACGCCGTCATTCTTATTAGGTAACTTGGTATCGCTTTCTGGTACTTCAGATTTGCCTGAAGGAAGTGTTATTACCATTACAAACTACCTAATTGGAGGTGGTATAGGAGTTCCTTACACAGCCACCGTTGACGCTAATGGTGATTGGCAAGTGCTTAATTTGTCAGTCTCTTTATTAACTCTCGCATATGTTGAGGCCTCTGCGACAGATGCTGCAGGTAATACAACCACTATATCGAGTATTGATTATAGTAATGACCCTAGCTTAGATGCTTTTGATGTTACTAACTATAATCCAGGTATATTAGGTTTACTCTTACCTTTCGCCGAAGGCACTGCTGAGCCGGGAACTGAGGTTTATGCCATTGGCTCTAACTTAATCGGCCTTAATTTACTCAATATTATCGACGCTTCAGTTCTTAGTTCTTCGCCAAGCACCACAACTGATAGCGACGGTGACTGGAGCATAGGGCTTTCTTTTCTTGATTTAGGGAATGAATATTACTTTGCTATTGTTGATACTGAAACTGGTGAGTATATCGTCAAGAACACCTCTAACGATTTAGTCGGTACAGGTGTGATTGAATCAGAGCCTGATAGCGGCATCATATCTCTTGGAGAAGAACCTGTTTTAGCAGGCTTAGAGAACTCTGAAGAGCCACCAGAAAATGAAAGTTCAACTTCAGGCGCTGAGCAGCTCGGTGAAAGTATTGATTTAAGCGTGATATTAGCTAAAGCGGATACAGAACCGACATTGCACTCTAACTCTGCTCCGCTTGAAGTAACAATCGATGATGTTTTAAGTGACTCTGAACAAAGTGAGGTACTGGCATTGAATATCGATAGCGAACAGCAAAGTTTAGCTTTTGATCCTAATGACTCAATAAGTTCACAACCTGCAAGTGATATTCAGAGTGAATCAGAGGACATGATTAAGAAACTAATCGAAGATGGAAATAAATCTGTAGATATTTAATCAATAAAAGAAAAGCGCTGAAATGCGCTTTTCTTACAGTACCTTGCTTAATTGAGTGATATCGTGGATTGGTATTATTCTGCAAACATTAAAAAACGCGATAACTAACTTAGTTATCGCGTTTTTTTAAAAGAATAATATTGGGGTTTAGGCTTTCAAATTGTGGACGATTTTTTTATCGCCTTGAATTACGCTGCCGCCTTGGTCGTAGGTCATCGATGAAGGCGCACCGATTAGAATATCTTTAAGTTGTTTAACACTTAACTGTGCTTGGTGAGCCGCATGGGCGTTTACATCGTTTTTCTTTTTGCAGCTTGCTAGGAGAGTGTTAACTTGCTTAATAAGTGCACTCACGTCATCATCTTGCGATTCGTTGTGCGCGACAAGCTTTTGCACTTCTTTATCTATGGTTTGGATTTGTTGGAGCAAAGAAATTTTTTGTTGGGCAATACTCTTTAATCCTTCGCCACGTTTTGCAGCAATGGCTGTCAATTCATCATCTAACAACGCAGCAATAGACTCCAAGCACGAAACTTGCTGTGTTAGTTTGCTGGCTATTAAATGATTATGATCAGCCATAGACATCAAACTCGAATGCAGCGATGTTCTTTGCTAGCTTTTCAGCATCAATTTGGTATTTACCTTCGCTGATCGCTTTTTTCAGCTCAGCCACTTTATTGCTATCAAAACCAGAAGACTGCTCTGCTTTTTCTTGCAATGATTTAAGCTGCTTTGCCTGAGGTGTTAAACTGACAGAATCTGCACTTGCTTTAGGTGCGGCTGATTTAGCAGCAGCTGCATTAGCATTATCTTTTTGTAAATCAAGCTTTTTTTGCTTGGTATTTGTCAACACAGAAGGCTGTTGTTGACCATTATTGACATTGCTTACCATAATTTTTGACCTATACATTACCCAACTTATGCCTTTATATCGGCGGGCACAGCGGATACTTTAGCATAAATAGTTAAAATTAAATATTTACCTGTACAGACTCGACTCCATCCACACGCGCATTTAATACTTTACCTGATTTTTTATTTTTTACACGTACTAATTCGTCTAACGTGCCATCTTCTAGCGCAATTCCGGTGGTTTTGATCCTTAAGCCCCGTAACGAAGCATAGATAGTTACGTTATCGCCTTTGCAAACCATGCAAACTTGGCTCATAACAATAGGTGTACCACCGCGTAAATTTCGCTTACTGCGACTGCCAATAAGTATAGACTCATCTTGTACGTATTGCGTTCTAACAAATTGCTTAGGTTTCATTTCTAGGCGTAAATGTTCGGCACGAATAACTTCACCTCGAGTAAGACTCGTTGTAACAACAACGACTGGCTCAAGTTCTATAATTCTAACGTGAACGTATTGGGTCCAACTATTTATGTCTTGGCACTTAAGTTGTACTGTGACCTGCCGATTAAAAGGAGGCTCTGTTGGTAACTCTTTGTTTAATGGCGACTCACATAACCTATCAGGAATGCGACTATCCAGAGGCAAAGCGCTTATCTGTGGTGTTGTGTTCAAGTCAGGCATGTGTTCACTCACAAAATCAACAGCGATCTGTTGAAGTTGCTCGTTGTTATAGACTTCTGCTTGTAGTTGTGTTGCAAACAACAGGCTAGAAAGAAAATAAAAAACACTGTATCTTCGGCTTTTTTTTAACAAACTCATATTGTTTCGACTATGCTTATTGTTGAAAACAAGGTATAAATATTTTGCGTCAAAAAACAGACGCTTCGTAACCTTATGTAGCTTTAACACAAAGAAGGCAATTATTGTTCCAGCTCTGATTGTTTATCTTTAGGAGATTGAAATGGCAGGCATTTTAGACTCAGTTAACCAGCGAACTCAGTTGGTTGGGCAAAACCGCCTTGAATTACTATTATTCAAACTCAGAGGGCGTCAGCGCTTTGGTATTAACGTGTTTAAAGTAAGAGAGGTTTTGCAATGCCCGCCACTTACGAACATGCCAAAATCAAATGCCTATATTCGCGGTGTTGCGCATATTCGTGGACAAACTATTTCTGTTATTGACTTATCAATGGCTGTCGGTGGTCCTGCAATTGAAAACATAAAAGACAGCTTTATCATCATTGCTGAATACAACCGTTCAGTACAAGGGTTTTTGGTTGGTGGTGTAGAACGTATCGTAAATATGAACTGGGAAAAAATAATGCCACCACCTTCGGGAGCTGGACGTTATTCTTACCTAACAGCAGTCACAGAAATAGAAAACGAACTGGTTGAGATTTTGGATGTTGAAAAGATCCTAAATGAAATCTGCCCAGTGAACACTGAAGTTAGCGCAGATGTTGTTGGTGAAGGTGAGTTCCAGAAAGATTTAGGTGAAAGAATCGTCTTTATTGCTGATGACTCTGCTGTCGCGAGAAATCAAGTAAAACGAGCGCTTGAGCCACTTGGTGTACAAACTGAGCTTGCTAAAAATGGCAAAGAGGCCTTACTAAGACTAAGAGAAATAGCTCAACTTGATTGCCAGAACGATATTACTGAGCGAGTTGGCTTATTAATTTCAGATGTTGAAATGCCAGAAATGGATGGCTATACCTTAACCGCCGAGATAAAGGCCGATCCAAAATTATCACCTTTGCATGTGATCTTACATACTTCTTTAAGTGGTGTATTCAACCAAGCAATGATTGAGAAAGTGGGAGCTGACGATTTTATTGCTAAATTTAACCCAGATGAACTAGCGACTGCTGTAAAAAAATGGGTTCATTGTGATTAATAGTTTATAGGTGGTATTACTTTGGAAAATAAGCATTTACAACAAAGCGAATACGATCAATTTCGCTCTTTTTTAGAGCAACAATGCGGCATTGTGCTTGGCGATAATAAACTTTATTTAGTTAAAAGCCGTCTCGCTCCACTTATGGCGCGTTTTAATGTCGAGTCTTTATCGCAGTTGGTAAGTAAAACACTGAGTCCTCATGAGAGGCAGCTTCGTGCCGCTGTGGTTGATGCAATGACAACCAATGAAACGCTTTGGTTTCGTGACCAGTATCCGTTTGAGTTATTGAAAACGAAATTATTTCCTGAGCTTAAAGATGTGCGTAGACCATTAAAAATATGGTCAGCGGCAAGTTCATCAGGACAAGAGCCGTATTCAATTGCCATGTCGGTTGCCGAGTTTCAGTCAAAAAACCCAGGTGTATTAAAGATGGGGGCGCAAATAATCGGCACTGATATCTCTAATACCATGCTTGATATGTGCAAAAACGCTGAGTATGACTCGCTAGCGCTTGCGCGTGGTTTGTCGATGGAACGCCGTCAAAAGTTCTTTAAAGACAGCGGCAATGGAATGGCTCAAGTCATTGACCCTATACGTAAAATGGTCAGCTTTAGACACCTTAACTTACTGGATTCATACGCTTTAATGGGCAAGTTTGACATTATATTTTGCCGTAACGTGCTCATTTACTTCTCACCAGAGGTAAAAGCTAAAATTATCTCGCAATTTGCTCAAGCCCTAAACCCTAAAGGTTACCTCTTTTTAGGTGCGTCAGAATCAATGGCGGGCTTAAGTGATAGCTTTGAGATGGTTCGTTGTAATCCAGGCATCATCTACCAGAAAAAGTAAACCTTTCTTAGCAACCTAGCTCTTAGGTTGCTAAATTTATCTATTATTCAATATCTTACGTAAGTAAAATATCCCCTTCATTATTGGCTTAGCTTTTGCATTAATCACTCTAGAGTCAATTTTTTGGAGATGGTTATGGCTATCAGTTTTGATAAAGCATTTGGTGTTCACCCCCATGCAATGTTGATCCGTTCACAACGCGCTGAGTTATTAGCGACCAATATCGCTAATGCTGATACGCCGGGCTATAAAGCGAAAGACATTGATTTTGCCTCGGCATTAAAAGCGGCAAAAAGCAACCAACAAGGCGGCAATAGCATGGTAAGAACCGATGCTAAACATATTGCCGGAGGCAGCCGTTTTGTTGGCGGTGCAGAAATGTTTCGTACGCCAAATCAAGCAGATACAGGCGATGGTAACTCTGTAGATATACAAGTGGAACGAAACTTGTATGTACAGAACTCATTAGAGTATCAGGCAAGCCTGCAATTTATGAGTAGTAAAATTAAAGGCCTTAAAAAAGCCCTCGGTAGTCAAGGAGCTTAATCATGAGTTTATATAATGTTTTTGATATTTCAGGCACGGGTATGAGTGCACAAAATGTGCGCTTAAATACCACAGCGAGTAATATTTCGAATGCAAACACGATTAGCTCTAGCCAAGACCAGACATACCGAGCGCGCCATCCTGTTTTTGCTGCAGAGTTGACCAAAGCGTCAGCATCGCAAAGCAATCCTCAGGGCTCTTCTGTAGGCGTTAAAGTTTTAGGTATTGTAGAGAGCGATAAGCCGCTACAAATTGAATATAACCCGAATCACCCAAGTGCGGATGAAAATGGTTATATCTACAAACCTAACGTTAATGTTGTAGAAGAAATGGCAAATATGATTTCTGCCTCTCGCTCTTACCAAACAAATGTGCAAGTTGCTGATGCAGCTAAGCAAATGTTAAGTAAAACACTGTTGTTAGGACAACGGTAATCGAGGATAAGTTATGAGTAACGACATCAGCTCTGCATCATCATCCTATATGGATAGCTTGCGTTGGAATCAAAGCAATACGCAAACAACTGAGGAAGACAACAACACACTTTCTCAGGAAGATTTCTTTTCGTTGTTAACACAGCAGTTGTCGTTCCAGGATCCGAGTAACCCTGCTGATAACGATCAAATGATCGCGCAGATGACGAACTTTACTATGGCTGAAGGTATTTCAAACTTAAACGAGAAGTTTGACTCACTGACTGCATCAATGACATCAAATTCTGCGTTACAGGCTTCCACTTTGGTTGGTAAGCAAGCGTTATTAGAGTCTGACACCATTGACTTTGACGGTGAAAACCTTGCTAAAGGGTCGGTGGTTGCTGAGACAGCCGTTGAATCTTTAACGCTAAGAATAACAGATTCTTCAGGTCAGTTAGTACGAACCATTGAATTAGGTTCTCAGTCTGCGGGCGCACTGCGTTTTGAGTGGGATGGTAAAGATAACGATGGCAATGTGCTCCCTGAAGGCGAGTATGACATCAGTGCTGAAGGCTTTGTAAATGGAGACTACAGCAGTATGCCTATGGCGACCTTTAAGAATATTGAAAGTGTCAATATTAATGGCGCAAGCGGCATTATCGTAAATACAAAAGAGGGTGCGGTTAGGCTAACTGATATAGCTGAAATCGCATAAGTATAAAAGGTTTGGGTTAGCTTAGGCTAAGAGATAGGTTAGAGGTGAGTTATGAGCTTCAATATTGCATTAACAGGCTTAGCAGCCGCACAAAAAGATTTAGACGTAACAGCAAATAATATTGCTAACGTTAACACTACGGGCTTTAAAGAGTCTCGTGCAGAGTTCGCTGATGTATACGCATCATCAGTATTTAGTTCTGGTAAAACAAAAAATGGTGACGGTGTAAGGACAACAATGGTGGCACAACAATTCCACCAAGGTTCACTCTCTTTCACAAATAACTCACTTGATTTAGCAATTACTGGTGAAGGTTATTTCGCAATGGCGAATGACTTAGGTGCACAAGATTTTACTTACACGCGTGCTGGTGCGTTCAAACTTAATAAAGATAACTTTATTGTGGATGCGAGCGGTAATTACTTACAAGGTTTCCCTGTTGATGAAGCAACCGGTGACACAACCTCTGTAAGCTTAAGTACATCTTCTGCGCTACAAATTCCAGATGCATCAGGTTCACCACGTGCAACCACGAATGTCTATTCGTCATTTAACCTTGATTCACGTGCCTCTGCGCCAACTGTGACACCATTCGATCCAGAAACAAGTGCAACTTATAACAGCTCTACATCGACAACGGTGTATGACTCATTAGGTGAACCGCATATTCTACAGTTCTTCTTTGTGAAAACTGATTCTACAGTGACTGGTAATGAAAATGAGTGGGAAGTATACGCTACATTAGATGAAAAGCCATTTGATGCAACAGGTGTTGAGCAAACCACAACACCTTATACACCATTATCAACTTTTCAGTTTGATGCCAGTGGCTTACCACAAAGTACAGATGGTACAGCGAATACTGATACAACATTTAATCCATTAACGTTACCGAGTGGTTTAGGTGCTGCGACAGGCCTTTCTGATTTACTTTCGAATGGTGCAAGTTTCCCTGATGATGTGACTATTAACTGGCGTGATGAAGCGGCAACAGCAAATAAAGTTCCAACTCAATACGCAAGTAACTTTGAAGTAAAAGCATTAGAGCAAGATGGTGCGACTGTAGGTCGTCTATCAGGAATTGATATCGGTTCTGACGGTAAAATTGTTGCGTCATACAGTAATGGAGATACGTCGTTCCTAGGTCAAGTTGCTATGGTGCGCTTCTCTAATTCACAGGGCTTGCAACAAGTTGGTGATACCTCATGGAAGAAGAGTTTAACGTCAGGTGAGCCGATTGCGGGTGAACCAGGTTCAGGTACTCTAGGTTCAATTAACTCATCAGCGCTTGAGCAATCAAACGTTAACTTAACCAATGAACTTGTTGACTTAATTAGTGCTCAGCGTAACTTCCAAGCAAATTCACGTGCGCTTGAGGTTAACTCAACACTACAACAGAACATCCTACAGATCCGTTAATCTTAACGGTTCTAAGCTTAATCCGACACGAAGGCTGCTTCCTCTATTGGCAGCCTTTTTTCATTCTTACTATTCATTTTTCTCTTCTATTTTAGCGTCAATTTTACTTTGGCACTTTTATTGCATTTCCTAATTATCGTATTTTTAGTGAGTCAATGTTATGGACAAAATGGTCTACATTGCCATGTCGGGTGCTAAGCAAAGTTTGCGAGGTCTTGAGCTCAAGGCCAACAATCTTGCTAATGCTAACACCACTGGCTTTAAAGCTGATTTTGCACAAGCTCGCTCTATGCAAGCCTTTGGTGAAGGTCTGCCATCTAGGGTGTTTGCTATGCAAGAACGCCCAGGATCTAATATGGAATCGGGTGGTTTTGTTGAAACTGGCCGTGAGCTTGATATCGCGATGAGCGACCGTGGTTGGTTGAGCGTACAAGATGCATCCGGCAATGAGGCGTACACCAAAACTGGCACATTAAACATTACTCCAGATGGCGCATTGATCACCAGCCATGGCCGTCAAGTAATTGGCGAAGGTGGTCCAATCATTTTGCCATTGCCTATTGAAAAAGTTGAGTTTAGTGAAGATGGCGCTATTCAGGTTCGCCCGCAAGGTGCGCCTGCTAACTTTTTGGAAGTGGTTGATCGCTTAAAAGTGATTGAGGCTGATAACACTCAGCTTGAAAAAGGCAATGACGGTTTATTTCGACCAAAAGAAGACATGTTGGTCAATGACCTTTGTGGCTTTTGTGACATTTCACCTAACGTAAAAGTATTGTCGGGAACGCTTGAAATGTCGAACGTAAACCCAGTGCATGAAATGGTCGATATGATCAGCAATCAACGCCAATTTGAATTACAAGTTAAATTGATGAAAACAGCCGAAGAGCTCGATGAGCGTCAAGATCAGCTGTTACGCATTGTTTAAGATGACTGAGAGGGTAGAGTTATGAATCCTGCATTATGGATCAGTAAAACCGGGCTTGACGCCCAGCAAACCGATATTTCGGTGATCTCAAATAATCTCGCGAATGCCAGCACGGTAGGCTACAAAAAAAGCCGCGCCGTATTTGAAGATTTACTATATCAAAACATTAACCAGCCAGGTGGCCGCTCGTCGCAAGACACTGAAATGCCGTCAGGCTTAATGCTTGGTGCCGGTGCCAAAGTGGTTGCTAACCAAAAGAACTTTTCACAAGGTAATATGCTTACCACTGAAAATTCATTGGACTGGATGATCTCAGGCCCAGGTTTTTTTGAAGTGCAATTACCAGATGGCAATATTGCCTATTCACGTAATGGTCAATTCACGACTGACGAAGATGGTCGCATTGTAACTTCCGGCGCGGGTTTTCCATTACAACCAGAAATGAACGTACCAGACGATGCACAATCAATTACTGTTTCACAAGACGGTGAAGTATCAGTGCGTATTTCAGGTCAAGCAGAGAACGTGGTCATCGGTCAGCTCACCATTAGTGATTTTATTAATCCATCGGGCCTTGAGCCTATGGGGCAAAACTTATACACAGAAACCGCTGTGAGTGGCGCACCTGTGCAAGGTAATCCTGGTATCGATGGTTTAGGCACTGTGGTTCAAGGTTCCCTTGAAACCTCTAACGTGAATGTAACGGAAGAGCTTGTTAACTTGATTGAAACGCAACGAATTTATGAAATGAATTCAAAAGTGATTTCAGCGGTTGATGAAATGCTTAGTTACATCAATCAGCAACTTTAATGGGTAGGAGGCAGCATGCGTAATATTATCTTAGTCACATCAGCAGCATTGATGCTGGGTGGTTGTATGACAACGCAAAATCATCATGTGGTTCAGGATGACCCTTACTATGCGCCTATGTATCCGGAACCAAGTACTGAACAAGTGGTACCAACAGGTTCGTTGTTTGATAGTTATTCGGCAAATGACTTGTACTCAGATAAAAAGGCATTACGCGCCGGCGATATCATCACTGTTAAATTGCAAGAGTCTACCCAAGCAACTAAAGCGGCAAAAACTGAAACCGACAAAGAAACAGATGCTAGTTTAGACCCTGTTATTGGGCTTGGCGGAAACCCGGTTAACATTGGTGGCGACAGCATTCAGTTTGGTATTGGCTCAGGGGCATCGTTTAAAGGCGATTCAAAGTCTAACCAATCAAATAGCTTATTTGGTGATATTTCTGTCAATGTGATGCGTGTTTTACCGAATGGGAACTTGGTTATTCGTGGTGAAAAATGGCTCACTTTGAATACTGGTGAAGAATTTATTCGCCTAGAAGGTTTAGTTCGTCCTGAAGATGTGCAAGCAGATAACACGGTAACTTCCAATCGTATTGCTAATGCGCGAATTCAATACTCAGGTAAAGGGCAAATTCAAGAAACGCAAAGTGCAGGTTGGCTGTCTCGTTTCTTTAGTAGTTCGCTTTTCCCATTTTAGAGGAATAAAGTCATGAATGGGTTTAAATACATCATCGCTCTTTGCTTAATTAGCCTGCAGTTTTCTGCACAGGCTGAGCGAGTCAAAGATGTATCTATGGTTGAGGGCGTACGCTCTAACCAATTAGTGGGTTATGGATTGGTTGTTGGTTTGCCTGGCACAGGCGAACAAAGCCGATTTACTCAACAAAGCTTTAAAGCCATGTTAAATGGTTTTGGTATCACCTTACCAGATAGCTTAAAACCTAAGATTAAAAATGTTGCCGCTGTGGCTGTGCATGCAGAGTTACCGGCATTCAGAAAGCCCGGTCAAACCATTGATATTACGGTTTCGTCTATTGGTAGTGCGGGTAGTTTACGTGGTGGTACCTTATTACAAACCTTTTTAAAAGGGGTTGATGGCAATACCTATGCGATTGCACAAGGTAGCTTAGTTGTAGGTGGTTTAGGTGCGGAAGGGGCTGATGGTAGCCGTGTAATTATTAATACACCCACAGTGGGTCGTATTCCAAACGGTGCTATTGTAGAGCGTGCTATTAAGAGCCCGTTTATGCAAGGTGACTATATTACCTTTAATTTAAATCGCCCAGATTTCACAACAGCAAAGCGCCTAGAGCAAACCATCAATGATTTGGTGGGGCCTGACAGTGCTCAGGCAATTGATGCAGCGTCAGTACGAGTGTTAGCACCGCGAGATGCATCTCAACGTGTTGCGTATTTATCTACCCTTGAAAACTTAGAGTTTAAGCCTGCAGACACAGCAGCAAAAATTATTGTTAACTCCCGCACAGGTACAATTGTGATTGGCAAAAACGTGAAGCTACAGCCTGCGGCAATAACTCATGGTGGTTTAACGGTTACGATTGCTGAGCAGCAAAATGTGTCACAGCCAAACGCTTTAAGTGATGGTGAAACTACCGTTACCAATCAAAGTATTATTGATGTGAACGAAGATGATTCACGTGCTTTTGTATTTAATCCAGGTGTTAATCTTGATGATCTCGTACGCGCAATCAATGAGGTGGGGGCCGCACCGGGTGATTTAATGGCAATCCTTGAAGCTTTAAAAGAAGCGGGGGCGATAAACGGGCAACTGGTTATCATTTAAATTAAAACGCGCTGTCGAGCGCGTTTTTTGTTTTAGTCATTCTTAAATCGTTCAGCATATAAACATCAGTCAAAATCTTGGCCCTGAAGTTATTCCATTCCTGTATCAGTTATTAGCCATTCATTTATAAAGTTTTTTATTGGCGCAATTTTTGCATTTTAATTTTCATTATTAACTATTGTGTCAAAAAGCTGATGGATACTAATCATCTCGACAAGCAAAACTTTTTTGATTTAGGCAACTTAGACTCGTTACGTCAAAGTGCTCTAAAAAGTGATGCCTCTAGCGATGCGTCAAAAGAGGCGCTGAAAAAAGCGGCGGCACAATTTGAATCTATCTTCACTCAAATGCTGCTGAAAAGCATGCGTAAAGCAAATGAAGCGTTTGAAGATAAAGATAGCCCATTTAATTCAAGCGGCGTTAAGTTTTTTGAAGAGATGCATGACCAACAGTTATCGGTTGAGCTTTCATCAAACGGCTCGCTAGGCCTAGCTGACTTAATCGTTCAACAACTCTCGCCAGATGGTAAACAGTTTACTCCAGGTTCTGTGCTTAGAACAACGGCTGAGTTCGATAGTGATAAGCGCGCAACCGGTGCAACGAGCGACAGTCACAAGATTAAAGCTGAGCCAAACGCTGTTGCAGATACCGCTGCGAACGAGCAAACAGAAAACCGCTTTGAAGATGCTGAGTCTTTCATTAGCTCTGTTTGGGAACATGCTAAAAATGCGGCTGAAAAAATTGGTTTAAATCCAGCTGTGATGGTTGCTCAAGCAGCACTTGAAACGGGCTGGGGTAAACACATCATCAGTAAAGCTGATGGCACAAGTAGTAACAACTTATTCAATATTAAATCGGATAGGAGCTGGCAAGGTGATAAAGCAAGCAAAGTCACGCTTGAGTTTGAACAAGGTGTGCCAGTTAAAAAGCAAGCTAGTTTCCGTTCTTATCAATCGATTAAAGACAGTGTTAATGATTTTGTGGATTTCTTAAATGAAAATCCACGTTATCAAGAAGCACTCAATAATACCGCAGAGCCTGCAGCCTTTTTAGATTCGTTACAAAAAGCAGGCTATGCAACTGATCCAAATTATGCCGATAAAATTAAGCAGGTATTGAAGCGCGTTGAGCTTCAAAGCGTCGCTGCTTCATTGGTACGTTAAGGAGTAGACCCTCATGTCATTTAGCTTATATGACATAGCAAATGCCGGTGTAAGAGCTAACTCTGAGCTTTTACAAACCACCAGTAAAAACATCGCCAACGTTAATACCGAGGGCTATGTGCGTGAGCGTACTGAGTTCACAACCATGATCGATAATCAAGTGGGTCGTGGTGAAACGTATCGCTTACTGAATGAATTTGCACAAAAGCAATTAAATAGAGATACCTCTAATAAGGCATTCTTTGATCAGTTTGTAACTGAAGCAAGCCGTGTCGATAGCTTGTTTTCTGAAGAGTCTAACAGCTTATCAACCAGTATCAACTCGTTTTTTAACAACGTACAAGAAAGCTTAAATCAACCGTCGTCAACAGTAGCTCGTTCACTGGTCATGACGGATGCACAAAACTTAATTGATCAAATGGACAGATTGTCGAGCATTGTGGTTGACCAAAAAGCCGTGGTAAATGAGCAGCTAGAAATCTTCTCTGATGAAGCAAATAACTTAATTCAAAGCATCAGCGAACTAAATACCAAGATTGCATCTGTTCATGGCACTGAACGTGAGTCATCGTCGAGTGGTTTGTATAACGAACGTGATAAAGCAATTCGTGACTTATCTGAGCTGATTGATATTGAAACACTCGATGGCAACAACGGCGAAAAACAAGTTTATTTAGGCTCCGGTCAAGCACTTGTCATGCAAAGCGGCACATTTAACCTGTTTTCATTCAGTGGCGACCCTGATCCGAACTTTAAAGAATTAAAACTTGATGTAAACGGTGGCAAAGCCGTGCCGCTTGAAGTTGATGTGAGTAAATTGAAAGGCAAAATTGGTGGCTTACTGGCATTTCGTGACGATATTTTAGTGCCTGCGCAAAACCAACTTGGTCAAATGGGTTTAGCGTTAGCTGATGCCTTTAACCAACAAAATAGCTTAGGTATGGACGCTAATGGTGAAATTGGCGGCGATATTTTTGCTATTCCAACGGTTGATGCGTTCGGTTATCAAGCTAATACGGGCACATCAACGATGACGGCAACGGTTGAGCCGGGACTCGGCAGTGAATTGCCTGCTAGTGACTTTGTTGTAACTTATACGAGTGCTTCAACAGTTGAAATCCAGCCTATTGATAATAAAGGTGAGCCGCTAGGTAGTCCTGCTACAGCAAATATCGTGGGGGGGATCATTGATTCTTCAACAATTACACCTGCAGGAAGTGACTCATTTGGTTTACAGCTTAATGTATCGGGTGCTGCGAATACGGGTGACCAATTTATGGTGAAGCTAAATTCACAAGCTGCTACGACCCTCGAGCTTGCAACTGAACGCCCTGAAGATTTAGCGTTAGCATCACCTATTCGAACTGCTACTGATATTAATAACACCAGTGATGCAAGTATTTCTGCTGGTACAGTTTCAGATATTGATAACTCAACGGGTATTACCGTGGGGCCACCTCCTAGCTTGGCGAATGGCGATATCACACTCGTGAAAACGGCGAATGCTAACGAATATCAAATTACGGACGGGAACGGTACATCGACCTTTACTATTACACCACCTGCTGAGAATATTCTTGCCCAAGCTGGCGCGCCTTACGATACCTACGGCTTTGACTTTAACATTGAAGGATCACCTGCAACAGGTGACACCTTCACAGTAGAGTTTAACACTGGTGGTTTTGATGATAACCGTAATGGTTTGCTATTGGCCGATTTACAAAATGGTGAGCTAGTGCGTCAAAATGTTGAAGCAAGTAGTACTGCTGATAATCATAAAACGTTTAATCAAGCCTATTC
Organism: Pseudoalteromonas sp. S2721; assembly: GCF_005887425.1. Lineage (NCBI taxonomy): Bacteria > Pseudomonadati > Pseudomonadota > Gammaproteobacteria > Alteromonadales > Pseudoalteromonadaceae > Pseudoalteromonas > Pseudoalteromonas sp. S2721. Next base: position 51,968 of record NZ_PNCZ01000040.1, on the reverse strand, counting down.
AGGCATTGTCACTGATATTGGTGTTGTGACCAGTCAAGCTCAAACCAATGGTGCGGCTTTTACAGCACTAGCTGATCAGTCTGAAGCTTGGTATGAATCACTATCAGGTGTAAACCTTGATGAAGAAGCTGCAAACTTACTGCGCTTTCAGCAATCCTATGCAGCATCGGCACAGGTACTTTCAACAGCACGTACTATTTTTGACACCTTATTAAGTGCGGCGAGGTAATTATGCGTATTTCAAATAACATGATGTATAAGAATAACCTTAATTCTATTCTTAACTCACAGCAAAACGTAAACAAAGCACAAGAGCAGGTTAATACCCAAAAGCGTGTATTAACTGCTGCTGACGATCCTTCCGCAACGGCTCGCGCACTACTTTATACAGATCGCATTCAGGGTAATGAGCAGTTCACAAAAAACATTACTATGCTGAATAGCCGTCTAACAACAGAAGAAAGTGTGCTGCAAAATATTAAAGGTGCGCTTGAGTCTGCTTATACTTTATCTATTCAAGCTGGTAATGGTGCGTATAGTGATATCGACCGTGAAGGTATTGCTGAAGAAGTTAAAGCATTGCAAAGTACGGTACTTGATTTGATGAATGCAAAGACCGAAGACGGTAAATTTATCTTTTCAGGTTACCAAGATAATACTCCGTCTTACACCTTTAATAATACTTCTGGTCGCTATGAATATGGTGGCGATCAGGGGCAACACAAAATCAAAGTAGCTGAAGGTGTAGAAATTAAATCAAGTGACAATGGTTTTGATACGTTCGAAAAAGTAAATGCTCGACTAAATGTGGCCTCAAACGATGGCACTGTGTCAGGCGGTATCACAAGCTCAAAAATTTATGTTACTGAGCAAGCTGATTTCGATAAGTTTCATCAGGCAAATTACAACGCTGATCCTGCCGCAGCCGCAAATGCTAATACACTAAGCTTTATTACTACCACAGGCACACCTAATACATTTGTTGTGCAGCAAGCGGGTGTAACGATTGATAGTGGCAGCTTTGAAGACGGCAAAATTGAATATCAAGGTATGGAAATTTCTGTTTCGCCTGTTGCAAACGGCCAAGTTGATGTTGACCTTGAAGCACCACAAAAAGAGAATGCGTTAAATACTTTGGATGACCTGATAGCAGGACTAACCAATCCTGATTTAACCCAGGAAGAGTTTGATCAAGTTTTAGCAGATGCCATTGTACAACTCGATAATGCTAAAAATCAGGTTTCACTTGTACAGGCAGGTTTGGGTGGTCGCTTAAATACAGCCAAGAAAATTGAACAATCAAACGGTGACTTAGATACTAGCAATAAAGCTGCAAAAGCTGAGCTTGTTGAGCTTGATATGGCTGAAGCGATTACTGAACTCACCAAACAAGAAACATCACTGCAAGCTGCACAGGCAACATTTGGCCGTTTGGCTAACCTTTCTTTATTTGATTACTTATAATTTTTATAGGTTAAGCTCATTTTATGAGCTTAACCTATAAAACCTTCCTTAAGATTCACACTTTAAAAGTGCTTTTAGTGCTTTCTTTTTAGTATTTATATCTTTAGTAAAACATCGTGATAGCGGCTTTCAAGGTAACCAGCAGCCATGTTTAGCTAAAGTTTTAAAATATTTTTCCTTTAAATACAGCGCGTTAAATAAAAAATGAAAAATTGTTTAAAAATTCACTAAAGGATTTTTTTACCGGACCGATAACTTAATTAACCAAGCAACGTAGCAAATAACCGCTACGGCTTAATTAGAGTAAGTTTGAGAGTAAATGATAAGTTTACTTCGGGAGAAATATCATGGCACTTTATGTAAATACAAATGTTAGTTCATTAAACGCTCAAAGACAATTAATGAATTCTGGTAACTCACTTGACACTTCATTCAAGCGTTTATCATCAGGTTTTCGTATCAACAGCGCAGCTGACGATGCGGCTGGTCTACAAATTTCAGACCGTTTAACATCACAAATTAACGGCCTTAACCAAGGTAACCGTAACGCAAATGATGGTATCTCTTTAGCACAAACAGCTGAGGGTGCTCTTGATGAAGTAACATCAATGTTCCAGCGTATTCGTACGCTTGCACAACAAGCTGCAAATGGTTCAAACACTGATGAAGACCGTTTAGCACTACAAGAAGAGATCCGTTCTTTAGCATCAGAAGTAAATCGTGTGGCTGAAGATACTACTTTTGGTGGTCAAAACCTGCTTGATGGTTCTTATTCTGCAAGTTTTCAAGTCGGTGCTGATGCAGTTCAAACAATTAGCTTCAGCATGAAAAATGTTGGTGGTACAGCAAATTCACTAACTGCTAACGGTGGTTTTACAATGTCAGGTATTGCCGGTGTAGCTTCTGGAGTTACAGGAAAAGGTATGTCCACTCTTGCTGCAGGAATTAGTGATGTAGGTACAGGTTTGACTGCTGCAACTGTTGGCTTCTCAGCTTTTGGTGCAACAACAATCAGCGTGTCTTCTCAGGTTAATGCACAACAAATCTTGGCTGGTATGGATGCAATGATTGCGGTAGTTGATAAAAAGCGTGCAGAGCTAGGTGCGGTTCAAAATCGTTTCCAATCAACGATTCGTAACCAAGCTAATATCTCTGAAAACTTAAGTGCAGCTCAGTCTCGTATTAAAGATACCGACTTTGCGACAGAGACAGCTAACTTAACTAAGATGCAAATCTTACAACAAGCTAGCCAAACAATCTTGAGCCAAGCGAATCAACGTCCTCAAGCAGCATTAAGCTTACTAGGTTAATAGTTTGAGTTAAAGTGAAGTCAAAACTTTGACTTAAAAGAAAAGCGCCTTTGTCTAATGGGGTATTAACAAAGGCGCTAGATTAGGATTATAAAGCGGAGGCGCTCAAAATCCTGACAGTAGTGTTCTAACATTTGTAAGAACATAAAATATAAAGCACAAATTATGCCATAATTTGTGTCAATTGAACCCACTCTTAAACTTATCTCTTAAAAAGGCTCCAGATGGAGCCTTTTTCATTATTTTTTCGAATAGTTGGCCTACTAATTGCTCTTATCTTTTCAAGTTAACTAATTAATCCGCAAAGTGGCAGTTTTTTGCCCCAGGCGACTCAGGTTTGCCGCTGTAACAAGTCACTTTGTCAAATTCACTTTTAAAGTGACTTAACTTTGACAGAAAAGAAGAGAGTTTATTATGGCTTTATATGTAAATACTAATGTTAGTGCATTAAACGCACAAAGACAGTTGGATAGAACAGGTACAGATCTTGATACCTCTTTTAAACGTCTTTCATCAGGTCTTCGCATTAACAGTGCGGCTGATGATGCTGCTGGTTTGCAAATCTCTGACCGCTTACAGTCACAAATTCTAGGTTTGAATCAAGGTAACCGTAACGCGAACGATGGTATTTCACTTGCGCAAACTGCTGAAGGGGCATTAGAGGAAATTACTTCAAGCTTTCAGCGAATTAGAACTCTTGCACAACAAGCAGCAAACGGTTCAAATACGGATGAAGATAGGCTTGCTCTTCAAGAAGAAATTCGTCAGTTATCTGCTGAAGTAAATCGTATTGCTGCAGACACTACTTTCGGTGGTCAAAACCTTCTTGATGGTAGTTACTCAGCTAGTTTTCAAGTTGGTGCTGATGCCGTTCAGACTATCGGTTTTAGTATGAAAAATGTTGGAAGTACTGCTAATTCACTAACTGGAAATAGTGGTTTTACTATGTCGGGTATAGCTGGTATTGCCTCAGGCGTTAGCGGAAAAGGAATGTCTACATTAGTTGCAGGTATTAGTGATATAGGCACGGGATTAACTGCAGCTACAGCAGGTTTTAGTAATATTACTGCAAGTGGAATAAGTGTATCTTCTCAAGTAAATGCTCAGCAAGTGCTCGCAGCTATGGATTCTATGATTGCTGTGGTAGATAAAAAACGTGCTGAATTGGGTGCTGTACAAAACCGCTTTCAATCGACTATTCGAAACCAAGCGAATATTTCTGAGAATTTAAGTGCTGCAAAATCACGAATTAAAGATGCTGATTTCGCGGCTGAAACGGCGAATTTGACAAAAAATCAAATTCTTCAACAAGCAAGCCAAACAATTTTAGGCCAAGCAAATCAAAGACCTCAAGCTGCTTTGAGTTTGTTACAAGGTTAAAATTTAAAAAAGAGTTAAAAAATTTACAAATAAAGCTAAAGCTTTCGCTTTATCAGACGATAACTGATTTAGAGAACTATCAATCTAGGACTCTATGTCGGTTAAATAGCAGGGTAGGGGTATCCCGCTGTTTAGCTATTAAAAGATAAAGCGGAGGCTAACATGGCTATCTATGTAAATACTAATGTGAGTTCTTTGAACGCACAGCGTCAGTTGATGAAATCTGGCAACTCCCTAGACACTTCATTCCAACGACTATCATCAGGCTTACGTATTAATAGTGCGAAAGACGATGCAGCGGGTATGCAGATCACTAACCGTTTAACAGGACAAGTTAACGGCCTTAATCAAGGTAACCGAAATGCGAACGATGGTATTTCTCTTGCACAAACTGCTGAGGGGGCACTAGACGAAGTAACATCAATGTTCCAACGTATTCGTACGCTTGCACAACAAGCATCGAATGGTTCGAATACTGATGAAGATCGTCTTGCTCTTCAAGAAGAAATTCGTTCATTAGCTTCAGAAGTTAATCGAGTGGCTGAAGATACTACCTTCGGTGGTCAAAACCTTCTCGATGGAACTTATAATGCCAGCTTCCAAGTCGGTGCTGATGCAGTTCAAACAATTAGCTTTAGCATGAAAAATGTTGGTGGTACAGCAAATTCACTAACTGCTAATGGTGGTTTTACTATGTCGGGCATAGCCCAAGTCGCTTCAGGTGTGACAGGAAAAGGTATGTCGACACTAGCAGCAGGTATTAGTGATGTTGGTACAGGTTTAACAGCAGCAACAGTTGGCTTCTCTGCATTCGGCGCAACAACTATTAGCGTATCTTCACAAGTTAATGCGCAGCAAGTATTAGCAGGTATGGATGCAATGATCGCTGTTGTTGATAAAAAACGCGCTGAATTAGGTGCGGTTCAAAATCGTTTCCAATCAACAATCCGAAATCAATCAAATATAGCTGAAAACTTAACTGCTGCACGTTCACGTATCCAAGATACTGATTTTGCAACAGAAACTGCTAACTTGACTAAGATGCAAATCTTACAACAAGCAAGTAGTTCTATCTTAAGTCAAGCAAATCAGCGCCCACAAGTAGCTCTTTCGTTACTAGGTTAGTCTAAGTTTTAAGTCGCTGTACAGAGGAAATTTTCAGTGCAGTGACTTATAATTTAATAGATAACATCTGGAGATAGAAATGATAGATATTAATTCCGCAGCTAGAGCTTCAGACAATGTTAATACTACAAACAGTGTTTCTGTAAAATCAGTATTAGATGAAGAGAAGCTTAATAAAGGCACAGAAATTGCAGGTAGAGAACCTGTAAATATTGATGAAGTTTCAAGTAAAAAGCGTCAAGAAAAGCAGGATATGATTGCCGAAGTAAAAGAAAATCTTGAGAAGCTTAATAAATATATACCGGTAACTGCAACGAACTTAATTTTTGAGTTTGATGAGCTAGGTGAACCACCGATCATTAAAGTTCTCGATAAAGAAAGTGAAGAGGTGATCCGTGAGATACCCACAGAAGAGTTTAGAGAAGTGGCTAAAGCTTTGGATGAATTTGCCGATAAACTAACTAATAAAGGCATGCTATTTAATCATTCAGCATAACAATGTAATATTTTCAGGAGGTTACAATGCCGTTAATTACTTCAGCTGGAATCGGCTCTGGCTTAGATCTTGAGAGCATTATCTCAGCAACCGTAAGTGCTGAAAACACTCCTAAAATGAACGCATTTGTTGCAAAAGAAGAGTCTTTACAGGTAGAGCTTTCAGCCATAGGTGAAATTAAATCTGCTCTTTCTAAATTGCAAGATACCATCGAGAAGTTAGCTGATCCAGATAACTTTAACAAAAGAATTGCAACTATCAAACAGCCTACTAGTGATGATGGAGATCTGATATCAGTAACACCAACTTCAGATATCTCTCCTGGGGACTTCAATATTGAAGTGGTTGAGCTTGCTCAGGGTAGTAGAGCTACTTCTAATGATGGCCTCTTTGCATCCACTGATGATGTGGTTACCGCATCAGGTGGTACTTTATCTTTTGCTGCTGGTGATAAGAGCTTTGACTTAACACTCGATGCAGGTGCAACTCTTGCTGAATTGCGTGATGCTATAAATGATTCAGATGATAATTTTGGCGTAACTGCCAATATTATTAACACAGGTACAGAGTCTAAGCTTGTCCTAACTTCATCTGTTACAGGTACTGGTAATGACTTAGTAATTACGAACGATACTGCTGAACTTGATAATGTTTCGACACTTGCTAACGATGGTGTTACTGCTGGTGGTATTGCTATTGGGTCAGGTGATGAAGCTAAAGACGCTTCGATAAAAGTTGATGGTATTACTATTACCAATGATACCAACACGTTTAAAGATGCTGTTCAAGACATGACCATTACAGCTAAAAGAGAAAGTGTCGATGGTGAAACTGCAAAGTTATCAGTTCAGGTTGATCGTGAAAGTGTCACCAAGCTTGTAGATGAATTTATAGCGAATTATAACAATGTAATAGGGCAGTTAGGCTTTCAATCAAGGGTGGGTAAGCCACTCAATGGTGATGCAACGATTCGCTCTTTACAGTCCCAGTTGGTCAATAATTTATCTGTCAACTTAACAGATGCGGGCCCATTTGAAAGTATCTTTGATATTGGTTTAGGTGTAAATAAAGACGGTTATTTAGAAAAATCGTCCTTAGTTCGTAGTTTGAACGAAGCTATGGATGAAAATTATGATGATATTGGCAAGGCTTTTGCAGGTGAAAACGGGTTAGCTACACAATTTGAAACTTTGTTAGAAAACTATGTTGACTCTAACGGTATAATTAAACAAAGAGAAACAAACTTAAACGCTCAGTTAGATGATCTAGAGGATGATGTCGCTAATCATGAATACAGAATGACTGAGCTAGAAGCTAGGCTCCGTAAACAGTATTCTGGTCTAGATGTACTATTGGCTCAGATGCAATCAACTCAAACTTATTTGAGCGCTCAGTTATCTAGTTTACCAGGGTTCACTAAATCAAAGTCTTAATGTAGCAACTAACATCTCCAGCAATTATTTTTAGGTGAATTATGTATAATGCGAAAGTAAAAAATTACCAGAAAGAAGCACTAAAAACGCGAGTCGCGGGTGCTGATCGTTATGAAATAATCCAAATGTTAATGGCTGGGGCATTAGAAAAAATGGTATTAGCTAAAGTTGCAATTGAGAAAAAGCATCTTGAAGCTAAAAGTGAGCATTTATCCAAGGCATCTGCGATTCTTGAAGCATTAAGAGGGTGCTTAGATTTTGAAGTTGGCGGTGAGGTTACAGAAAACCTTTATGCATTATACTCATATATGCTAGACCGCCTTCTTGATGCGAGCATTAAGAATGATCCAACCGTTATAGATGAAGTTTCGAGCTTATTAAAAGAAATCAAATCTGCATGGGATTCAATCCCAAATGATATTCGTCAGCAAACACTGAGTGAAAACGGTGTTGATGCTAATGTTGGCTGAGCGCTTAGATCAACTAGATACTTGCATCTGTTCTTTGTTAAAAAATATTGAAAATATGAATATTGACGATGCCGTTGCAAATACTAAACAGATCGAAAAATTACTGGAACAGTGTTTTGCTTCGTCTTATATGTCAAATACAGATGTTAGTCGTCTTGAATCAATTTTAAATGATTTTAATAACTTGGTGACAAAAGTCGCAGCTTTGAAGGTCGAAACAGCAAAATCTTTGGGCACACATCTCAAAACGCAAAAAAAATTAGACATTTATAAAAGTATTAAATGAGAGCCATATGACTAAAGAATCGAGCTTAGAACAGCAAATCGAGTCGCTCGCAGAAAAACTTGATAGTTCTTTGCAGCAACAGATAAATGAAGAGAAGTTTGCTGAGCAGGCTAACATTCGGTTTACTAATAATTTAACTGCTTTTGAAAAGTACTATCCTGAAATTGCTCAAGCGATTAAAAATTATAAAACTCGGGATGATTTTTGTTTACATGTAACCCAAGAACTTAAAGCAAATTTCGTTAAAAAAGGTGAGAAAGTACCTTTATATAGTGATAACCCTTACTCCCAATGCGTTGAACAAGTTGAAAGAAACCTAAATAAACCTGCTATTAGTGCGGTTAAATATGATTTCAGAAAAAAGAAGAAAGACAATCGCATTCATGTCAAATACATGAATAAAATTAGTGAATTACTAGCTAATATAAGAGAACAAAAACCTGATACATTGAAACAACTGCCAGATCGCTTCCCTAGCGCAATGATTTTTGGTATTGGTTTAGGATACCATCTTGAATATATGCTTGATAAGGTTGAGTTTGATTATATCCACATCGTGGAACCTGACTTTGAACTATTTTTTGCAAGTCTTTTTTGTATAGAGTGGGATGTAATTATTCAAAGAATAGATGATTCATTAGGTTGTTTATTTATACATCTAGGAATTAGCTATGAAAACTTCTTTGATTCACTTTACAAAGTTGTACAAGATATTGGAGCTTTTTCAATATCTAAAACCTTTTGCTATCAACACTACCCAAATAAAGAATTAAATTCATTAATTTCAAATTTCTTTAAGCAGTTTTATCAATTTCAGAATGGCTTTGGGTTTTACAATGATGCGGTTACTAGCATAGCTCACACAATTAAACATATGAATAGTAACTTGCCATTTTGGATAAGTGATAATGTTGTAGCTGATGATGTAGCTGAAATACCTGTTTTTGTCGTGGGTAATGGACCATCATTAGATAGTGCGGAAGAATTACTAAGACAAAATAAAGATAATGCAATTATTTTGGCTGCAGGAACCGCCTTAGGTTCACTGCTTAAAATGGGTATAAAGCCAGACTTTCATGTTTTAATCGAGCGTCCTAAACGTAATTATGAAATTTTGCTTGAGACTCAAAAGAAAGAAGATTATTCGGATTTAAATTTATTAACAACTAATGTTATTTACTCACATACTCCTGAGCTTTATAAATGGACAGGCCTTGCAATAAAGGGGAACGAAGCAGGTTCAGACTATTATGCTTTGGCTAGAATAGGGAATGGGTTGTTGCGTAGAGAAATAATTCCCTATTCAAACCCTTTAGTTGCAAATACAGCTTTGTCTTATGCTAGTTCATTTGGGTTCAAAAATATCTATTTAATTGGTGTGGATAATGCGATAACAGGTTCTGGGGAGCATCATTCTAAGTACTCTATTTACAATGATTCATCTTTAAAACGACAGTTTAAGCCTCTCAGCGGTTACGATCATGAAGTCGAAGGGAATCTTGGGAATATAGTTTATGCAAATAATTTCTATATGGTTTCTAAAAATCAAATGGAATTATTAATTAAACATAAACCAAACTCTAATTACTATAATGTTGGCCATGGTGCAAAACTAAAAGGAGCTTATCCACTAACAGAAGAAGAAGTCTTAATTCCTAGCCTTTCTACAGATAAAAATGAGGTTGTTGAATATATAAAAAATACTCAGTTTATCAGTGAGTCAGTAAAGGATGATGATTATCAAATGCTTGACTTAAAAGCTTTCTCTACTATTGCAAAACACATAAAAGATATATCTCAATCAAGCTTTTCGAGTCGTCAAGATTGTTTAGATATTCTTCGACGCCAATCGAGGTATGTGTATTCTTTGAGAGGGGGGCGTTATAGTTACTACTTTCAATTATTCAAAGGCTCTTTGTTATATTATCATTGCCCATTGATAACTCTTTTGTATAGCTATGAGGATGATAACTTGACACTTAATTGGTTTAAAGAGGGTCTAGACATGTGGAATGAGTATTTAGACGAAATGGAAGCTGATTTCCCTGAGAGTTATGATAAGCCATGTGACTGGGGACTGGAGTGAAGAAAGAAGCGTTTTATTCAAAGCGCTTCTATTAATTTATTTTCTGATGCAATCTTTATTAAGTTTATAACTTCATCAGTGCTGATTCCAAGAATGTCAGCCAGGTCTATAACATCATTTTTTCCGTCACAGTAAGCTAAAATATTAAGAAGATTCCTAGCAATATTTGATGAACCTTTTTTGCTAAGAGTTGGATATAAGTTATATTTGCTTAATTTAGGTTCACATAACTTAGTTGTAATATACTTGTGATTTTTTTCAAATAATTGAACACACTTCTTAGCAAAGTCTAGCCCACCTTTTAAACCAGAGGGGGTCATAAAAGTTAAGTCATCTAATGAAGTATGGTACTCAGGATAAACTCCATATTTTGTCCTCATTATAGAAGTAATTGGTAAATCGATATTGGGTGCACAATATTGGCGTTCATCACTTCCTCTTTTTAAAAAAGAGTATATCTTTGCGTCATTTTTATAGTTTTCACTTAATACCTTTTGAACGACTTTGTCACTTAAGTTATCGCCATAACGTGATTGTACAGTTGAATAGTCGCCGTCATCCCCTATGCATGTTAAAACTAAGCCTGCAGTAATATTATTTTTTAAATGTTCTAAATTACGGCTTAAATAGGTGATTGTGCCAATAGTCTCCGTTGTAAAAACAAAGCGATAACTATAAAAGTTATTCTCACTTTTTGCTAACCAGTTGATCAAAGCCAAAGAGACAAGGGGGCCTGAAAGTTCATTATTTGCGAGTGAGGGGTGACAAACATAACTAGATATTAAAATTTCTTTTTTACTTTTACCCGGGATAAGAAGTTCTGCATAGGTTAAGGAACCATCGAAATGATTACTGTTAATGAATACGTGGTAATCATCTTCAGTTAGAGACTTTCTTTGTTTGTCTGTTATGCAAAACCCCCATCGAGGCTCATAATAAGATGTAACATAAGGAATTGCTTCAGGCTGTTCAGGCAATGAATGCAGATGTTTTTGTAGCTCATTAAGCGGGATTATTTTATCGACTTGGGTTGAGTAGCCAAGTACATGTAAATTTGAGTCTTTAAAATTTACTACGGTATTCCCTTTAGAATCTTTTATCCATGCTTCTTCTATACTCCACTCTTTAGGAACAGTCCAATCAAATACTGGGGTACCGGAACGTACCTCATGCCTAACTAATGAGTACCCCTCAATATAATTATCAATAATATCTAAAGTCTTTCTAACACCATTACCGGTAATGCTTCTGCAAATAGGAAATAACTCCTGTGCGATTTGATGTAGTGCTTCTCCGTCTAATTCTTTAAAGTTTGACATAGTAGACTCCAATCTAAAGGGGTTCCTGCATTAATATTTTGTTTTGCTGTACACTTTAATACTTTGTTTTTGTTTTTTGGGGGTAAGCCATGGCCAGGGCGAATACTTCTTATCATGTCACTAGTGATAAGTTGTCCTTTTGGGATATCTTTAACAGCATATAGTGAACGGAAGTTTTTGCGTGGTGACGAGTTACTGTAGTCAACCTTACCAATAGTGGCGAAACCGTTTCGTAATTTATCAGTGAATTCTTTCATTAGGGAAATAGGTAAAGAAAACTCAGAGTCAATTGCTCCGTCTTTTTGACTTACGGTAATATGCTTTTCGATCATCGAAGCGCCGTTGGCAATAGCAATAAGAGAACATATTTCATCCGTACTATGGTCAGAAAGCCCAATAGGGATTTCAAAGCTTTGTTGCATATCAGCGATTGTTGATAAGTTAAATTTGTCATAAGGGGCAGGGTAGTTACTTATACAATGCATTAAACCGATATTTCTATTCCCTACTTTTTTACATGTGTCTAATACCTCTTCTATCCCAACTTTATCTATGATACCGGTTGAAATAATCACAGGTTTTAGCGTTTTAGCAGCCGCCTCAATTAAATCTAGGTCCATTGCTTCAAAAGAAGCAATTTTGTATGCAGGGCAGCCTAATTCTTCTAAAATACAAAGTCCCTGATAAGAAAATACGGAAGAAAATAGAGTGATACCTATCTCTTTCGCATAATCAAATAAATTGGGGAGCCACTCCTTAGGGGTTGCACCTTGTTCATAAAGTTCAAACAAGCTACGATCTTTCCACAAACCACTTTTTACAATGAAGTCACCTTCACTGATATCCAATGTCATATCATTAGCAGTAAAGTATTGAATTTTTACAGCATCAAAACCATTTTCTTTCGCTGCTAATATTAACTTCTTAGCACGATCAATCTCATTGTCATGATTACCTGATATCTCTGCAATTAAATAAGGTTTTGAGTAGTTTTGAATGTTGAAATTATCTATTACAATTGATTTATTAAACATAGTGTTAGTTTGCCTGGTCTTCTATGAATTTTCTGAGGTTAATAGTGTGTTTTATTGCAAAGTTACCCGAAACATCAGCTTTTTCGGGTATATCACTTACAACAGTTGAACCAATTCTAACCTTTGCTTTATCTCCAATTTTAACCCAGTTTGATATCGTACAATTGGCGCCAATCCACACATCACTTCCTATCGTTGATCTACCAGCAATATTTGAGTTACCGCTAATTTCTGTGGATTGTCCGATAACAACATCATGAGCAATGTTTACGCCAATTCCTATGTGGCAATAATCACCGATAAGTGTTTTTCCCGAGTAAAACAATCCTTTAGAAATGTTTGAATTTGCATGTATGTAGCATCCTTTACCAATAATGACTGAACCATAATGAGTAATATGCTTTTTTATGCCATTTATTGACTTCGCAAGCATTCCTTCGGTACTAATAGTGCAGTTTTGGGCTATGTATGCACCATCATTTAACACCGTGTTTTTTCCAATATATGCTCCTGAACAAATGGTTGTATTATGACCAATGTGAACAGGAGGGCAAATAACAGCATTTTCACTAATTGAAGCTGTTGGGCTCACATAGTGGGTTATTAAATCTTTTGTTGAGAAGTAAGTATTATGAATGTAATGAAATAGATCATCGAATCTATTAGTTGTTATCACCGGTTTATCAGTCTGAATGATTACTTCAGGAGCTATTATGCAAATTACATTGCTATTGTTTATAGCTTGTTGGAAGTATTTTTTATTTGCTGCGAGTACAATGCACTTTTCTCCTGTTCCCCAACAAAAATCTGTACATTTTGCTTGAATGTCACTATCAATATTCTGTGTTTTAATATCATCAAATACAGATAAAAGTTCGTTTAAAGGGATTTTGGTCATGTAAGCAATACCTCTGCTATTCTTTTTGCTGCTAACCCATCTATAAGTGGCTTTCGTGGTTTTTTAAGAGAAATGTTATTCAGAAGTTCCTTAAAGGGTTGCCCACTTATTTTGTTTGTTAGACAACCTAAACTATGTGCTAAGCCCGATTGTTGCCAAGAGTTAGCTATTTTTATTTGATTCTCAGCGAAGTAACCACAACTGAATGGTATACCAATATATGCCATTTCATAGCTTAAGGTGCCTGCAGAAACAATAGCATAATGACAGCGTTTTATTATTTCTGAATAATCACTTAAGTCGACATGAGTTGTAATGTTAGCGTTGTTTAGTTTTTCTACTAAAGGAACTGAGCTAGATAAGGATGATGCTACAAGGTGGATCTCACCTTTGTATACCCTACTAACCTGGTTGATTATGCTGGCGGCAACACCATTATCATTACCACCGCCCATGCAAACAAATACACCCTCACCCTCTAAAGGTTTAGTAACCAAATTAGGGTTTATGATGGCAAATTTAGCGCCGCAAAGCAGCTTGATTTCTCTATTTAGTACCGCCTTTTTGTACCAGCCTTTATTCGCACAAGGGTTTATATTTATTACAAACTTACCTAAATAACTTCCTTCGCACTTAAAATCATATTGACCAAACATAATCCCATAGGAAGTTAGAGTTTCCTGGAAGATCACATCACATTGATAATGATCAATTAAAAGTTTGGGAATATTCTTTTCAATACATATTTGCGCAATTTCACCAGCATCTGAAAAGCTACTATTTATTTTTATGACCTCATCAAAGTGTAGATCTATAAATGAGTTATTGAAATTTTTTCCGACAATTGCAATGGTTTTTTGTTTTCTTTTTTTTAGTTCTTTAGCTATTTCATTGCATCGGTTAAGGTGTCCATAACCAACACTTGAGTTAGCATCAAAATTAAATCCAATAGCCATTAATTCTGTTTCATTGCTTTATAATACAATTCAGCTCTAACCCAATCATCTTGAGTATCTATATCATGAACTAAATAGTGAGGTAATATATGTATTAGTGCGTCAGATGAATCTATAACTTTTTTAATTTCCTTATCGTTGATTGTTTTATACCAATAAAACTGTCCAGCGTCATGGTAAGCTTTCTGTAAATCTTGCGATCTGTTGCTGACGTGTTGAGGAAATAAAAGCTCAAGTCCGTTTTCTGTCTGGGTAAATCCCCTATATGGGCTGTAATGGAATTCAGTAGCACTGAAACAAGCATTTTTCTTGTTTGACTGATTGAGCATATCAAATGAATTTATCAACTGTTCTGGATTTATAAATGGAGTAGTTGGGTAAATACAGCAAATGTAATCAATGTTTTGTGTTTGCTCAAAAAAGTTTAAGGCATCTTGAACTACTTCTCTGGTAGGAGCGAAATCATCAGCTAGTGCAGGGTCACGCATGAAGGGAACCTCAGCGCCAAATTGCTTTGCTATTTCAGCTATTTCAAAACAGTCAGTAGATACAACCACCTTGTCAAATAAACCACTGCTAATAGCTGTTGTTATTGCGTACCCGATAATAGGTTTACCGCAGAACAGCTTAATATTTTTTTGGGGTATTCTCTTACTCCCACCACGGGCAGGAATGATCGCTATTTTCATTTATTGTCCAGTCTTTATTCGTGTAAGCCACACTCACGCTTTAATCCAAAAAAGCGTGTTTGTTCTATGCTTTCTACTTCATATATTGATTTAGTAGTGTGAGTATCACCGATTGAAATATATCCCTTATGCCACAGGGGGTTGTACTCTAGAGAGTTATCTTTTATGTAGCTATCAATATCTTCGGAGGTCCAATCTAGAATAGGAGACACTTTGTATCGATTATTTGATAATTCAACAAACATTTTTTGTTCACGTGTGGGTGACTGTTCCTTCCTTATTCCGGAGAACCATGTTGCCGCATGTAAATCATTTAATGCGCGTTGCATAGGCTCAACTTTCCGGTTTTGATTGTAAAGTTCCAAGCCCTCTAAACCATTTTCCCAAACTTTTCCAAATTTTTTTTCGTACTTTTCTTTATCGAGCAATGGCTTAAATGTTTTCAAATTTAAGTTAAGTGTAGATGTTAGGTGTTTTGAAAATTCAATTGTCTCATCAAATAGGTAACCCGTATCAATAAAAACAACTAAAATATCAGGCTTATGGAATGTCATTAAATGGAGCATAACAGCAGCTTGGGCACCGAAACTAGTACTAACGATATGTTGTTTAGGTAAGTTTTTTAGAGCCCAGCTTATACGTTGGCTAGCAGTCCAGCTAACCATGCGTTTATTGATTAAGTCGATATCTATATTTGTGTCCAACATCATAACTCCATCACTTCAGAATTAAATTACTTTTAATTATATCGGCCGAAGTTTAGAAAAATTTATTTGAGATGAATTGAGCACAAAGTATCAGAGCGCAACCCTAGTCTAAGTGTCTCTAGAGAGATAACATCTTCATATGCAATATTTCCCATATTTACATCTCGGCCATATTGCTTAATCATGAAAACTTGGTGGGCTTTTTTGGGGGCTTCAAAGATTAATTTGTCGATTTCAACACCTGATTCCATTACCTCCTCGACTAATCCCATTCTTATTTCGCCATCACCTCGATATAAGCCAGCTGTTCCACTTTCTCTTCCTTCTAAAATAATACTTTTTGCTCCAGCATTAATTTCACTTTTTATTTGCTCTACCCACTTTGATGGAGAAACAACCACCTTATCATCTTTACTGCCCACTTCAGAAAGCACAGTAAAGTCTTTGGCAAATCGGCTAATTAGTTCGTTTTTTTCTTTTTGTGGGATTGAAATTGTACCGTCAGATATTTCAATTAAAGATAATTTATGTTGTTTAAGAAAATCGATGTATTCATCCACTTTATTAGTCAAGTAACAATATTCGAACAAGGTACCACCAAGGCAAGGTTCTATACCATGAGATTTAATTAAATCTAATTTTGCTTCTAAATTGGGAGTAATTAATGATGTTCCCCAGCCAAGTTTGATAACATCTATGAATTCACCGCAGGCTTCTAATTGCATTTTGAGTTGCTCTAAACCCAATCCCTTATCAAGCACATTAGTTTTACCTGTTTGGCGCGGTTTAGTTGGTCTTTGGTCGATGAGTTTCATATCTAATCCTTTTTTAAAATATATGATAGCTTAAGCATTATCTATGCCTGAATTACTGTATCTGTTTGTTTTATTTTACTTCATAATAGATTAGGTTTTAGCAAAAATACTTATTTTTTAACTGATTTGATATCTAGGAGCTTAGTTGAGTAAATTAACATCACTTAATGCTGAAGTTTTAGTTATCGGTGCAGGCATCGCTGGTTGTTGTGCTGCGTTAGAGGCAGCTTATGCAGGTAAGAAAGTAATTTTAATATCAAAGATTCCGCCTCTACACTCTCATTCAGTCAGTGCCAGAGGAGGGATCAATGTTGCCATAAATGAACCCGATGCTTTTGCTCATATAAATGACTGTCTTAATGCGGGTAGAGGAGTTGCTAGTAAAGACTGTATTGAGTATATGTGCGAGTCTGCTCCTGAAAATCTTCATTGGTTAGAAAAATTAGGTGTGCAGTTTAGTAAAGATGAGTCAGGGCACTACAAAAACAAAGCCTTCGGGGGTTCTAATATTCCCAGAGCTTGCTTTAGTAAAGATAGGACCGGGCTTGCGATTATGGTCGCTTTAATCAAGCAAATAAAAAAGAATGAACTAATCACCTTACTAGATCAGATGATGGCTGTAGAGTTAATCCAAGAAACTTGTCAAGTTATTGGCGCTCAAGTTTTACACTTGCGGAATACTCAGCTATTCAAAGTTTTTGCTAATTCAGTGGTATTGTCTACTGGGGGAGGTTTGAATAGCTATAAATATAATACAAATGCTGTTTCTACAACTGGTGATGGCCTGTCCCTCGCATTCAATGCTGGTGCTGCATTAAGGCATATGGAATTTGTTCAGTTTCACCCTTTGGGTTTACGAAATAGTGGTATACAAATACCTGAACCTGTCCTAGGTGCTGGTGGTAAAATAGTCTCAATTTCAAATGACAATGTTATGTCACGTTACTATCCAGAGAAAAAGGAGTTGGCTGGTAGAGATAAAGTGTCTATAGCAATTGCAAAAGAATTAAGTAATCACCCAGGCTCTGAACTCTATCTTGACTTAACAAACATTCCAGAGGAAAAAAAGTTTGCTTTGAAAGAAGCCTCTTTGATAGCGGCTACTTACCTAAATGCCGATGTAACTAAGGATAAAATTTCTATAATACCTTCAGCTCATTATTTAATGGGGGGGGTTAGTTGTAATATTAATGGTCAAGTTCTTAACTGCATGGGCGATATAATAAATGGTTTATTTGTTGCGGGTGAAGCTGCTTGTAATGGTGTGCATGGTGCAAACCGAATCGGTGGGAATTCGTTGCTTGAAGTGGTTGTCTTTGGTCGTCTAGCTGGACAAAATGCTGCAAAGCTCCAAAAAAAGGCTAATTACCAAAATGCCTCTTTCAAGGAGTTTACTTTTCCGTTTGGAGATAGCAAAGAGAAAATGGGAGAAATTCTGAGCACTTTGAAAGCGACAATGTCTCAAAACGCCGGAGTAATAAGAAATGAAAATGGGTTGAAAGAGCAATTGAAAATATTAGCCGACTTGAATCGAAGGTATTTAGATATAAAAATTAGCGACCGCACTCACTTTTATAATCAGCAAATAAAACAATATGTTGAACTTAAAAATATGCTTTTAATCTCAGAGGCTATATGTCGAGCGGCTCTTTGTAGGCCTGAATCAAGAGGAGCCCATTATCGTGATGACTTCCCATCAGAAGGCAATTTTTTTGAAATGGCTACACTAACCTATAAACACGAGTTAGGTGGAATGGCATGTGAGTTAATTAGGAATTCATAATTAATGAACACAATAACATTAAACATTTATCGTTTTAACAAAGAAACAGTGAGTCCATCAATCTTACAACCTTTCACTCTTAGCTATAGCAATGAAGAGACTCTTCTCGATTTGCTTATGAGAGTCCTGTATGAATTTGATAGCACTCTGGCTTTCGATAAAAACTGCCGAATAGGGTTGTGTGGTAGTTGTCGTTTAAAAGTTAATGGCAAAGTGATGTTAGCTTGCAGTGAAAATGTAGCAAAGTTAGTTTCCGAATTTGGCAATGAGCTTGAAATAACCCCTTACAATTGCACGAAAGTTGTTCGTGACCTGATCGTAGAACCGCAGTTTGAAAACTGTTCAGAAATAGAGGTGAAATAATGAGTAATAGTTTTTTAGGTGCGGGTTCTCGCTTTAAAGAAGGTCCAGATCAACGCTTATATAACAGTGCATTTCAATATGAACTTGAATGTAGCCCATATATTATGAGCAACTTAAGTATAGCGGATATGAGTCATGTCATGACTTTAATTCAAGGGGGAGTAATTTCTTCATCAAAAGGAAGAAAGTTGCTATCAGGTCTTCTTGAAGTCCACCTACAAGGAACTGAAAACATTCCTTTAGATCCTGCTGTTGGAGATAGTTACAATAACAGAGATAAATATTTGCAACAGCAAATTGGCCCTGATAGTGGTTATGTTCACATCGGACGTGCTCGAAGGGAAGCTAGTACAATAGCTTGGCAAATGGTTTGCCGCGAAAAATTATTTTGCCTTCATGAAAAGTTAATTCAGTTATGTGAGGTATTTAATCACGTTGTTTCACAACATTTAAATACTTTTATGGCAGACTTTACCTATTTACAACATGCACAGCCCACTACTTTAGCCCATTATTTACAAGGGTTTCAAAGACCGCTATTAAGAGACATTGGTCGCATAGAAACAGCTATAAAAATGGTGAATTTATCTCCTGCATGTTCAGGGAGTGTTAATGGCTCTCAAATTGAGATGAATCGAGAGTTTATTGCCGAGTTGCTGGAATTTGATGGCATATTAACTCACACTCGGGATGCGATGTGGGCACCAGATATGTGTATTGATGTGATGACGAGTCTTTGTTCGATAATGACAAGCTTAAATCGAATCAGTGAAGAGTTTATTATTTGGAATAGCGCAGAATTCTCTTACCTTGAGTTAGCTGATGGCTTTACCCGCACAAGTGTCATAATGCCACAAAAGAAAAATCCATATGGGTTAGCATTCATTCGTGGTCAAGCTAGAACCTTTAATGGCATGATGACAAATATTTTATCAACAAATCAGACTATTAGTGGGCAGCCTGATAACCGACTCTATGCTTATGGAGAACTACCAAAGGCTTTAGATTATGCTATTCAGTGTGTCGACCTTTTTGCCGGGATTTTATCTACATCTAAATTTAACAAGGATAAGCTTGCAGAAGCTGCGGCTGACAAATTTATTGTTGCAACAGACTTATGCGATATGCTGGTCAAATTTTCGGACTTAGATAATCGTAGTGCTCATAAAATCATCGGTAGGGCAGTAAGGAATGCTTGTGATGAAGAGCAAGATGGTTTTACTCTTGATAGTATAAAGTTAGCAGCACAGCAGTTGAATATTGATTTGCCAAACATTCCGGATCAGGTATTTAATTCTAACATTGACATACCTTCTCTTATTTCTTTAAGGAAAGGACTTGGTAGTGCAAACCCCGAGCAAGTCCAATTAATGGTTCAGGACAGTCAAAACAGTATAGCTAAGGCGCATTCGTTTCAAGGAAATTATAGAATGTCATCTTTCAATGAGCGCTTTGTGAAAAAAGTGAATCTCTTTTTGAATGAGCTAAAGGACAAATAATGTTAACAAGTATTTATACAGAAGTAGCAAACAAAAAAGGTACGAAAATAGCGGTTTCATTTGGCGATAAAGAATACAGCTATGATGAGTTTCATATAGAAATAGACAAATTCGCTACTTTTTTAAAATCAAAAAATATAAAGCCTAGTCAAAGAGTCGCAGTATCAAATTTTTCACCTGTTGAGCTCCTTTTTTCTTATTATGCTGGTGCAAAATGTGGGGTTAGCATAGTACCTATTCCCTTTATTGATCCACAGAGACTTCAGGGGGCATTGGAAACTAGTGATGCTGCATTGTTTATTGAATCTTACCCTCAATTAGAGCCAAAGAATATTGATGTTTCATTTGATCAAGAAGCTATGGTTATTTTTACTTCTGGAACGACTTCCAGCAAATTGAAAGGGGTAAGATTATCTCAGTGTGGCATCAACGATATTTGTGCATTCATGAATAGTAAGATGGAGGTTGATGAGGGAATTGCAGAATTAGTTTTTGCTTCAATAGATCATGCATTTGGTTTTGGGCGATGCCATAGTGTCCTGATGGCCGGCGGAAGAATTGTATTACCAACTCAGCTTAGTAATCCTTTATCAATTTCATCATTGTTTAGTAAGTATGATTGTAATGCATTATCAACGGCACCTTCTTTGTTAGCAGCTTTACTACAAGTAGGCAAAAGTGAGTTGGCGGCAGTTGCAGACAACCTAAAATGGCTACAAACTGGCGCAATGAGATTTGATCACTTTTTCCGAATTGAATTATGTAATTCACTGCCTAAAACAAGAATATTTCTCCATTATGGGTTAAGTGAAGCTATGCGAGTAACATTCTTTGAGCTAAACCGTAATTTAGATAAGGTCAAGACCGAAGGACCTGCTTCAGAATGCTCTGAGTTAAAAATTATTGATGATCAAGGCTGTGCTTTACCCCCTTTCGAAAGTGGACGAATAGCAATTAGAGGAAGTAATTTATGCTTAGGGTATCTCGATGATGAGCTATGGAATAGTCAGCTTCAAGATGGTTGGTTTATAACTTCTGATGTTGGGTACTTAGATGAGCAAGGTTATCTAGTGTTTTCAGGAAGAAGTGATGATGTAATAAATTATAATGGTGTTTTAGTGCACCCTGATGAAATAGAATCTAAACTGGTGACGTTATTTAAGAGCAATGCTTTTACAGTACTTGGTATGGAAGATCCCAGTAAAGTTAAAGATAGTATTATTGTTTTATGTGTAGAAGGAGAAACTAAAGTAACTCTCAAGGATGTAGCAAAACATTTGAAAGATACTGATTCAAATTTTAGACCGAATAAGCTATTTACATTAAGTGAGCTACCACGAACACGTTCTGGTAAAGTAAGTAGAGCATTAATTAAAAAGCATTTATGTGAGCAATATGAAAAATAAACAAATCATAAAAGAGTTAATTTTAATTCAAAACCCAAGTGTGGATCTTAGTAACGAAGCGGATTTTTCATCAAGCTTTGCTGAACTTGGACTGGATTCTATAGATGTTATGACTATAGTCTTAAAAATTAAGAGAGAGCTAGGTATAGACATCAACGATGAACAGTTGTCTAAGTTAGGTACTGTTTCTGAGTTAATAGAGTTTTTAGATAATAAATAAATGCATTAAGCTTGGTAGGGGCGACTATTCGGTGGCTCCGCAAGCCAACTGTAAATATCATCTCTCATCAGCTCAGTCGTTGCTTTATAAAACTCTCTCATATTGAAGCCCCAGACGCTGCCATGGCACATTTTAGAGTGATTCAATTTAAATTGTTTTTCGAAATTTTCAAATATTTTGACATTTTTATCTCTTTTTATATCGCAGTTTAGATACGTTACTAGATGATAAAAAGCTTTCATTTCTGTGTGCTGCCCAGTTTCAATTGGATGTATGAACTCTTTTGTATACCTGTAAGGTACGTTCATGTCAGACTCACATTGGTGAACAAGGCTGACAATTTGTTTTGGGTGAATACCTACGGAAATAAAAATACTGTTAAGCTCCAGCATCCTAGAAAATGGAGTGTGCATACCATAACTATGGGGGGCTGTGTTTTCACAAATGTAAGATGCTTCTTTTCCTATTGCGGTGCGAGACGAGAAAGGGTGAAGCTGTCTAATGCTTCCTGTTTGATTTCTGATAAATTCGCTAAAAGCACCGGTTTCAGAAGGTGTATTTTTTAGTGAAAATGGAATGTTAGTATTACAAAGTGAAAAGCTATGAGTTGGCACTACAATTGTACCTTCTGGGCCTATCAAATCCATAATCACCTTAAGATGTAAATTTAACAGCTCGAACTTACTCAAAGAAAGAGAAATACCAACTTTTGTGATATCTCCAGTAACATAAACAACTTTTCCTTCTGTGATACCAACAGAAGAGTATGCCTGTTTTAAACTTTCGTAAGATATGTCTGCTAACATGAAAGCTCTAATTCCTTGTTTAATTCACTAGGTTAAAGAATGCCGTAATTACAGCTTTTTGCTCATCTGCTGTCATAGTTGGGTGCAGAGGAATAGTAACAGCCTGTTTGTAGTAGCTTTCTGCATTAGGGAAATCACCGTCAGAAAAGCCTAAAGCTTGATAATAAGGCTGTAAATGGATAGGTATATAATGCAAGTGAGCAATAATTCCTTGCTCGCGCATGCCTGTAATGACTGACTTGTGTTTTTCTATATCACACTGTGTTAAACGAACAATATATAAATGGTAGCTAGAGTAACACTCATTCGATTGTGTTAAATGAGCTACCGTTGAGTTTGCAAATGCATAGTTATATGTTGTTGCAATGTCGTTTCGCACTGATACAAAGTTGTCTAGCTGCTTTAACTGACTCAGTCCTAAAGCGGCTTGCATATCAGTCATTCTATAATTAAAACCAAGCTCTAACTGTTGATAATACCAAGGACCGTGACTTGACTCGGTCATTTCTTCAGGAATATTAGTAATACCATGACTTCGCAAGCGGCTCATTTTTTTGTTGAGCCCAGCGCAGTTGGTAACCGCCATACCCCCTTCAGCAGATGTAATTATCTTGACTGGATGAAAGCTAAACACAGTAATATCTGAATAAACACAGCTGCCAACAGGCTTATCTTTGTACTTGGCGCCAATAGCATGCGAGGCATCTTCAATAACCTTAAAACCATACTCTTTGGCAAGTGCATTGATTGCTGCCATATCGCATGACTGACCAGCTAGATGAACAGGGATCACGACTTTAGGGAGTTGCTGGCTTTGTTTGGCTAATGTCAGTTTTTCTTTAAGCGCTGCAACAGACATATTGCCAGTTTCAAGGTCGATATCAACAAAGTCGACCTCTGCGCCACAATACAGCGCGCAGTTACTCGATGCGACAAAGGAGATTGGCGACGTCCATACAATGTCGCCTTTACCTACGTCTAAGGCAAGGCAAGCAATATGTAACGCTGAAGTCGCACTGTTAGTAGCACAGGCATAGTGAGCACCACAATATTCTGCAATGGCACTTTCAAATGCTGGAACAGCAGGTCCTTGCGTTAGCCAGTCAGACTTTAAGACATCAATTACGGCGTTGATGTCATCTTGAGAAATACTTTGTTTGCCGTAAGGAATTACCTTATTCGCCATAATGAAATATTACAGTAACGCTTTGACATTGAAGTTTTTAATTTCTTCAATGCTCATATAATCAGGGTTATCTAGTGAGTTATACTCGAAACCTTGGGCAACTTGCTCGCCTTTTTCACCCAGTGCATTTTCAGTAAAATCATTGCTACGACTACTGAATTTAATACCCGGAGCGATAACAAAGTGATCGCTATATTCGTACGTTTCAAAGCATAAGTCGGCAGGACACATAACTTCGTGTAACTTTTCACCTGGGCGAATACCGATTATTTTAATTGGTAAGTCAGGTGCCATGGCTTTGGCAAGATCAGTAATACGAATTGAAGGGATCTTTGGAACGAAAATTTCACCACCTAACATACGCTCAAAGTTAGTTAATACAAAATCAACACCTTGTTGCAGGCTAATCCAGAAGCGAGTCATTTCTTCATGAGTAATTGGTATATGGTCGCGGCCTTGGTCGATAAACTTTTGGAAAATAGGCACAACAGAGCCACGCGAACACACTACATTACCGTATCTTACTACAGCAAAGGTTGTTTTATGGCCGCCAGCAATATTGTTAGCAGCAACAAATAACTTGTCTGATGCAAGTTTAGTCGCACCATATAAATTGATTGGGTTCGCGGCTTTATCAGTTGACAGTGCAATGACTTTTTCTACGTTATTATCAAGGGCGGCATCAATAACGTTTTCAGCCCCATTTATATTAGTTTTGATACACTCCATTGGGTTGTATTCAGCTGCGGGTACTTGTTTTAATGCTGCAGCGTGAATCACATAGTTTACGCCACGCATAGCACGACGAAGCCTTTCTTTATCGCGTACATCACCAATGAAGTATCGCATACAGGGTTGGTCAAACTCTTGCTGCATTTCAAACTGCTTTAGTTCGTCCCGTGAGAAGATAATGATCTTCTTAGGTTTATAGCGTTCTAGTAGCGTTTTGACGTATTTTTTGCCGAATGAACCAGTACCACCGGTAATTAAAATCGTTTTATTGTCGAACATAGCGTTACCTAAGTTATTTATCATTGGCGTAGTTATTTATAAAAGTGAAATACGCAAAGTGAGAATTTTGACACAATTCTCAGTAATTTAACTATTAAATAATACTCTAGCAAGTCAGATGCCAAGTTAATTTATCTAAACCATGGTACAAAGTGCAAATTTTGGCAAATTAAGCTATAATTTAAGCAATCGGTTTGTCGGAGGCCGCCATGAAAATTCAATCACCCAATACCGGGTTTTTAAACCAAACTCAGCAAACGGGTAATAAGCTTGCTGAGCAATTAGCGTCAGGTAAAAAAGTAAACTCAGCAGCAGATGATGCCGCTGCATTGCAAATTATTGATAGACTAACATCGCAACAAGATGGCTACAGTCAAGCAATTAACAATGCGTACGATGGCATTTCTTACTCGCAAGTAACAGAGTCAAATCTATCTGGTGTAAATGATGCCGTTTCTCGCATTCGAGAGCTGTCTATTCAAGCGGGTAATGGTGCGCTCACAGATAGTGATAGGGCTGCACTCCAAGAAGAAGTGTCGCAATTACAAACGCAAATATCAGAAACATTTGAAAATGCCACATTCGGTGGTAAACCTTTATTTGATGGTGAGCAAGTGTCGTTTCAGGTTGGCCCAGATGCCAATACTACACAATCAGTGACGCCATCTGATGGCAGTATTGCAACAGTTATTGCGGGAATCGATATTTCAACCCAAGCAGGTGCGCAAGCTGCGATTGATATTAGCGACCAAGTAGCTGAAGAAATTAACACGCAAAGAGCTGAGCTAGGCGCTTTTCAAAACACCTTGGCGAGTACGATAAAAGGTTTAGGCAACCAGCGAGAGAGCATTGCTGCGAGCCAAAGCCGAATAGAAGATACTGACTATGCAAAAGCTGTGTCTGATCAAGTAGCTAATGATATTTTATCGCAAGCATCGGTTGCCTTACGTGGTCAGGCTAATCGTTCAGCCGAATCTATATTAGGCTTACTTTAATTCTTTAGTATTAAATTTTAGTGCTAAGTGACTATTTTTTGGCGTTGATGTCAATAAATTGCCGCTTAGCGCTTGCATCCCTCTTAAACTCGCTTACAATTTAGAAATTAACTAACCTCGTGGTAACTGTGGTTCGCCAATAATGATCTTAATTTTAGACAATAATAATAATCGTGCGATAGGTTTACATGCAGCACTTACCTTCATTGGTGAAACTGCACAATTAGTTGGTGAGACTTCATTACAGTCTTTTTGTGAAAAACATCAACAGCAAGAATGCATGGTCATTCTTGGTGCTTTACAGCAGCTAAATCACGAGGCTGTGATCAAACAGTTTCCTGCCATTCCGTTTTTATTAATTGGTGAAACACTCAAACCGCTGCTAAGCATTGCTAATGTAGTTGGTTTAATTTGTGAACCATTTAACCATGACGTAACTACTCAGCTATTGCATGATTGTCAGCAATATCAGCGCATGCTACCAGGTGACCATAAACAAGCTAAATCTAACAAATCATTTGATGGTTTAGTCGGTGAAACCGAAGCTGTAAAAGATGTGCGCTTTTTAATTGAGCAAGTAGCAAAAACCGATGCCAATGTGCTGATCTTAGGTGAGTCAGGCACAGGTAAAGAAGTTGTTGCACGTAACGTTCATTTACTCTCTAAACGCAATACCGGGCCATTTGTGCCGGTAAACTGTGGTGCTATTCCTGGTGAACTACTTGAAAGTGAGCTATTTGGCCATGAAAAGGGCGCGTTTACGGGCGCTATTTCTGCGCGAAAGGGGCGTTTTGAATTAGCGCAAGGCGGCACGTTGTTTCTAGATGAAATTGGTGATATGCCTTTGCAAATGCAGGTTAAACTACTGCGTGTGTTGCAAGAACGTAGCTATGAGCGAGTAGGGGGTACAAAGCCTATTCAAGCTGATGTACGCATTATTGCTGCGACTCACCGCAATCTTGAAGAGATGATTGAAAAGGGCGACTTCCGTGAAGACCTTTTTTATCGTTTAAACGTGTTTCCAATTGAAAACCCTTCGCTAAGTGAGCGTGCCGACGACATTCCTCTACTTCTAAAAGAGCTAATGCGTCGTGTGAACGAGCAAAGTGGCACAACGGCCAAATTCACTGAGCGTGCGATTCAAAGCTTAAAAGAGCATGCGTGGCCGGGGAATATTCGTGAGCTTGCTAACTTAGTTGAGCGCATGGTGATCATGTTCCCAGACAAAGTGGTTGATGTACCAGACCTACCAGCTAAATATCGTTATATTGAAGTTGAGGCTTATGAGCCTGAGTACCCTGAAGAGTTGATGGAGCGAGATGCTTTCAACGATATTTTCAGTACCGGCTTTAGTGATTATGATGAGGAAGAGCTTGATACCCCAGCAACAACGGCTGACTCAGGTTTATTACCAGATGAAGGAATTGAGCTCAAAGAATACCTAGCTGAGCTAGAAATCAGCTTAATCAGCCAAGCATTAGAGCGCTACGATTATGTTGTTGCACGTGCAGCAGAAATTTTAGGTGTTAGGCGCACCACACTGGTCGAAAAAATGAAAAAATATAACCTAACGCGCGACTAATAGTTAAGAGCAGGTTTTAGGCAAAAATTAACTAAGTACTATGGTTATTACGCCTATAGAATGGGCTGTGTCTTTATTTATAGGCGCTAAACTTACGGGCGCGCTCACCGTCTTTCATTCGGGGTCTGCTGTGGTAATAAATCACTAAAAGCTTTTTGCACAAAGAGAAAATAATGAGGAACAAATGAGAAACCAAGCCCTTTCTTTTAATATTTAAAGCGCAATATTCCTTTAACCTATTTGTGAATCAGGCTCTTAATACTTTTACCACCAAGGTAATCGAGGTGCTGCGCGCTACACCTAGTAGCCTAGAGCCTAAAATTTAACATCTTTATTTTTACCTCATAAGCGCAGCGTCTCTTAGCCTCTTTGTGAATAAGTTACTTAATTAGCTTTTTACCGCCGGAGGCTGCTTGCAGCACCGAGAAGATAGAAGCCAAGCTTAGCCCATATCACCTAATAACTATCAATAATCTCTTGTTTTCTAAAACAATCATTACTGTGGTCGTTAACCATGCCACAGGCTTGCATATGCGCATACACAGTGGTTGGCCCTAAAAACTTAAAGCCGCGCTTTTTTAAATCTTTGGCGAATGCTGTAGAGGCTTCAGTAATAGCCGGGTAATCCTCTAATTTATCAAGATTGTTTACCAATGGTTTGCCACCAACAAACTGCCATTGGTAATTTGAGAAACTGCCAAACTCTTTTTGAATCTCAATAAAACGTTGCGCGTTATTGATAGTGGCGGCGATTTTAGCGCGATTACGAATAATACCTTCAAACTGCATTAATCGTTCGACGTCGTCTTCGGTCATTTTGGCAACCTCTTCGACAACAAAGTTTTTGAAGGCACTGCGATAGCCATCACGCTTTTTAAGTATGGTATACCAACTCAGTCCCGCTTGTGCTGACTCTAAGGTTATAAATTCAAATAAGCGGTGATCATCATATAGTGGCACCCCCCATTCTTGGTCATGATAGGCCACATAATCTTCTTTGCTGGTATCGAGCCATGGGCAACGACAATGGTGTTCTTTTTGCATTATTCCCTCGCGATTGTCATTTTTTTGTCAGTGTTGTTTTGTCTTTAATTTATTGAAATAAAACAAAAATAAATTTGGTACGGATTGTGCATTTGACTAGGTAGACACGATTTTTTGAGTATCGATTATGGCCTTAGCAAATGTCCTAAAACCACAATTTATCACAGCCAAACAATATAACCCATGCTTACAACAAGAAGAGTATGTGGGTGAGTTGAGTGAGCTGCGCCAACAAGCCAGTTGGTTAGGTCATTTGGTTGATACCATGCCTGCGGGTGTGGTGGTTTTGGATGGCCGAGGTATGATCGCAAAAGCCAATCAAATTGCCATTGATATGCTAGGTGAACCCCTTGAAGGTGAAAAGTGGTTTAGCGTAATTCAACGCTCATTTCGACCACAGCAAGACGATGGACATGAAGTATCACTTAAGGATGGCCGTTTAATAAAGCTTGATATTACTGCGCTTGCTCCAGAGCCAGGGCAGTTAATTTTAATGACAGATTTAACTGAAACCAGGCGCTTACAAAAGCGAGTAGCACATATGCAGCGCTTAAGTGCGCTTGGCAAAATGGTCGCTTCGCTTGCTCATCAAGTCAGAACACCGTTATCAGCGGCCATGCTGTATGCCGCAAATTTAGGCTCAAAGCGATTGCCAGAAAGCTCGCGTGGCAACTTTCATACGAAGCTAATGTCGCGTTTAAAAGATTTAGAAACCCAAGTGAACGATATGCTGTTATTTGCCAAAAGTGGTGAGCAACAAGTGGTCGAAAGCGTTTCAATGCAACAGTTACTTAATGAAGTAAAAGCCGGTGCTGATGCTATGGTTGCACAAAATAACAGTGAACTTAGCGTGAACTTGCCTGAGCCAGATATTGAAATTATGGGTAATAAAACTGCTCTGGCGAGTGCTATTCAAAACCTGATCCACAATAGTATTCAAATTATTGGCTCTGAGGCTGTGGTAACCCTGAGTGCCGAACGTGACGAAACTAGCGAAAACTGTGTTCGTATCAGTGTCAGTGATAATGGCCCAGGCGTTGATTTACGTCATGCCAACAAATTATTCGAACCTTTTTACACTACCAAAAGCCAAGGCACGGGGCTTGGACTTGCAGTTGTAAGTTCAGTCGCCAATGCGCACCAAGGACGGGTTGAAGTAACTAATAATGCTCATGGGGGAGCATGTTTTAGTTTGATCTTGCCAATTAGTGCAGAACCAATCTCAGCGGAGGCAAAATGAATACTAACTCTATTTTAGTCGTTGAAGACGACGCAGGCTTACGAGAAGCACTGATCGATACCCTTGAAATGTCGGGTATTGATTGCGTTGCTGCAGATAGCGCTGAACAAGCGATGATCTTGCTTAAGCAAAATAGCTATTCATTGGTTGTTAGTGATGTGCAAATGGGCGCCATGAGTGGCCTTGACCTATTACGTAGCATTAAACTTAATTATCCTGAGCTGCCAGTATTAATGATGACAGCCTATGCCACCATTGATGATGCTGTAGAGGCAATGCGTTTAGGCGCGATTGATTACATGGCAAAACCGTTTGCCCCAGAAGTGCTTCTTAACATGGTGAGTCGTTATTTGCCTGAAAAGGAAAAAGAAACCGATGGCCCAATTGTTGCCGATCCATCGAGCATTAAGTTATTAGAACTTGCCAGTAAAGTAGCGCGCTCAGATGCCAGTGTCATGGTACTCGGCCCAAGTGGCTCGGGTAAAGAAGTGTTGGCTCGTTTTATCCACGATAAATCAAATCGTAGCGATGCTCCCTTTGTGGCTATTAACTGTGCTGCTATTCCTGAAAACATGCTTGAAGCAACCTTATTCGGTTACGAAAAAGGGGCGTTTACTGGCGCTATTCAAGCTTGCCCGGGTAAATTTGAGCAAGCTCAAGGTGGTACCATCTTACTAGATGAAATCACTGAGATGGATTTAGGCTTGCAAGCTAAATTACTGCGTGTACTTCAAGAGCGCGAAGTAGAGCGCTTAGGCGGTCGTAAAACCATAGAGCTTGATGTTCGCGTACTTGCTACAAGTAACCGAGATTTAAAAGAAGCAGTGAGCGAAAATCTATTTAGAGAAGATTTATATTATCGCTTAAATGTATTCCCGTTAATGTGGAAACCATTAGCCGAGCGTCCTGGCGACATTCTTGTATTGGCAGAGCATTTAATAGAGCGTCATTGCCTGAAAAGTAAAGAGCCTATAGCTCAACTAAGTGAGGGTGCGAAACAAAAGCTGCTATCGCATGCTTGGCCAGGTAACGTACGAGAGCTCGATAACGTTATTCAACGGGCGTTGATATTATGCGATGGTAATAGTATTCATCAAGATGATGTCTTTATTGAAGAGTTGCTTACGGCGGATATCAAGCCAGTCGCTACGCCACCACACAACGCTCCGGTATATCAAGAACAGCCTGTTGAAGTTAATCTAGATACCGTACCGCAAGTGAGTGAGCAGGGTAATTATAAAGACGAGCTGAAAGACAAAGAGCATCGTATTATTTTAGAAACCTTAGCGCGTTGTAACGGTAAGCGTAAAGAGGTTGCAGAAACCTTAGGTATTAGTCCGCGCACGTTACGTTATAAACTGGCGCAAATGCGAGACTTGGGTATCGCCTTACCTGCATAAACTCCTTCCAAAAAGTTAGTCAAACAAGCTCACATTTTTGTGAGCTTGTTTGCTGTCAAAACTCTGACAAGTAAATTATCTATGTTAAGTTATTGAAAACTCTCGTTTTATTTTGTGGCACGGTTTGTGCTTTATCAGTGCATAAGTAAACTGCATTGTCAGAGAGTATTATGAAAGTTCAAAACAGCGCATTATTTCAAGAAATGCAATCTATGGCTTCAGAAGTTGGTCGTGGTAACTCAATTAATAATTTACCAACACAAACTCAGCCAACTTCATCGGCACAGTTTGGTGATTTACTTACCAATGCACTTGATACAGTGAATGGCTTACAACAAGAAGCAAAACAAAAAGTAACCGCGCTTGAAATGGGCGATCGCAGTGTTTCACTTGCGGACGTAATGATTGCTTCGCAAAAGTCATCAGTTGCCTTTGAAGCGACGGTACAGGTTCGCAATAAACTTGTTGAAGCTTATAAAGAAATCATGAACATGCCTGTGTAACTAGGTAGTGGAGAATTATTGTGGCGCAATCTAATCAATCAACTGATCTAGCCTTAGCAGGCGGCGGTATCGATGCAACCGATACTGACGATCAACAAGAGCAAAAGTCAGGCTACCTAAGTGCCTTAAATGGTGTAGACGTTTTACGCCAGGCTACTTTAGTGATTGCTTTAGCAATCTGTTTGGCTATCGCAATTTTTATTATTATTTGGGCTCGTCAGCCAGATATGCGTCCGCTTGGCAAAATGCCAACGGAAGAGCTTATTCAAACGCTGGACTTCTTAGACGCTCAAAAGATTGATTACGAACTTGATGGTAACGTCATCTCTGTTGAAGAAGGTGAATACCAAAACATCAAATTATTGATGGCTCGTGAAGGCCTAGAGCAAGCGCCAAGCTCAGGTACTGACATCATCATGCAAGACATGGGGTTTGGTGTAAGCCAACGCCTTGAACGTGAACGTTTAAAGCATGGTCGTGAGCAACAGCTTGCACGTACCATCGAAGAGCTAAAAAATGTTACTCGCGCCAAAGTACTTTTAGCTATTCCAAAAGAAAACGTATTTGCTCGTCGTGAAAAACAACCTTCAGCGACGGTAGTACTAACCTTAAAACGCGGCCGTACGCTTGATGGTGAAGAAGTTGACTCAGTAGTTGATATTGTTGCCTCAGCAGTCCAAGGTTTATCGCCAGAGCGTGTTACTGTTACCGATCAAAATGGTCGTTTACTGAATTCAGGTTCACAAAACTCACTTGCTGCTCGCTCTCGTAAAGAGTATGAAATTGAGCGTAAGCGTGAAGAAGAATACTTAAATAAAATCGATAGCATCCTTATTCCAGTTGTAGGTTTAGGTAACTACACAGCGCAAGTCGACTTAAATATGGATTTTAGTGCAGTCGAAGAAACACAAAAACGTTATAACCCAGACTTACCCGCTGTGCGCAGTGAAACCACGTTCGAAGAAAACAACATTGGTGGTCTTGCTGTCGGCATTCCAGGTGCGCTAACGAATCAGCCGCCAGTTAACTCTAATATTCCTGAGGTCGCTGGCCAAGGTAGTGCGGGTTCAGCAACGAACCCAAGTCGTTCGCATAAAGAAGCAACACGTAACTACGAACTTGATACCACAATTTCGCATAAGCGCCAGCAAACCGGTGTTATCCGCCGCATCAGTGTGTCAGTTGCCGTTGATTATGTACCGCAAGTAGGTGAAAACGGTGAAACAACTATGGTTCCTCGCTCTGTCGAAGCATTGTCAAATATTCGTCGCTTACTACAAGGTGGTGTTGGGTTTGATATGCAACGCGGTGATGCACTTGAAGTCGTCACAGTGCCATTTGTAAGACAAGATACAGGTGAAGCGATTGAAGTTCCACTTTGGGAGCAAGATTGGTTCATGAAGATGCTACGCTTAGCATTAGGTGCACTGGTTATCATCGTACTTATTGTCTTTGTTGTAAGACCTATGCTGAAACGTCTAATTTACCCAGACGATACACTAGAAGAATATGATGAAGATGCATTAAGTGCAGGTGTAGATATTGGTGATAGCACGCTAGATATGCTAAATAAAGACTTTGACTCTGCTGCTGTAGGATTCTCAAGTGATGGTACACTACAGCTGCCAGACTTACATGGCGATGAAGATTTACTCAAAGCAGTTCGTGCATTGGTTGCAAATGAACCAGAACTGTCTTCTCAAGTAGTGAAAGCGTGGTTAACAGAAGATGACTGATCAAGAACAAAAACAATTACCACCGGCGTTTGATGTTGATAAATTAGACGGTGTTGATAAGGCGGCAATCTTATTGCTGAGCTTATCAGAAGAAGATGCTGCGCAAATCCTTAAGCACTTAGAGCCAAAGCAAGTGCAAAAAGTGGGTATGGCAATGGCCGCACTAGATGATTTATCGCAAGCGAAAATTAGCGCAGTCCATAATTTGTTTATTGAGCAAATTCAAAGCTTCAGTACCATTGGCTTCCAGTCTGAAGACTTTATTAAAAAAGCCCTTACAGCAGCGCTTGGTGAAGACAAGGCTGCCAGCCTTATTGACCAAATTGTTATGGGCTCAGGGGCGAAAGGTCTTGATTCATTGAAGTGGATGGACTCAAAGCAAGTGGCGAATATCATTCGCAACGAGCACCCGCAAATTCAAACCATTGTTTTATCTTATTTAGAGCCAGAGCAATCAGCGGAAATCTTGTCGCAATTCCCAGAAAAAGTGCGTTTAGATTTAACCATGCGTATTGCAAACCTTGAAGAAGTTCAACCAGCAGCATTGCAAGAGTTGAATGAAATCATGGAGAAACAGTTCGCAGGTCAAGCTGGTGCGCAAGCTGCGAAAATGGGTGGCTTGAAAGCGGCCGCTGATATCATGAACTACCTAGATACCAATGTTGAAGGTCAGTTAATGGATTCAATCCGTGAACACGATGAAGAGATGTCACAGCAAATCCAAGACCTTATGTTTGTCTTTGAGAACTTAATGGATGTTGAAGACCGTGGTATTCAAGCGATCCTTCGTGAAGTACAGCAAGATGTATTAATGAAAGCAATTAAAGGTACTGACGAAGCATTAAAAGAGAAGATTTTGGGCAATATGTCAAAACGTGCCGCTGAATTACTCGCAGATGATCTTGAGGCAATGGGCCCTGTTCGTATTAGCGAAGTAGAAGCGGCACAGAAAGAAATTCTTTCTACGGCACGACGTTTAGCTGACTCAGGCGAAATCATGCTTGGTGGCGGTGGTGGTGAGGAGTTCCTGTAAGCCATGAGTAAGTCTTCATTTCATACAGGACGCCCAGTACATGCCAGTGAAGCTGCCGATGAATTATTGGAAAACTGGCCAATTCCTGAAGTGACGCAAGATACAACAAAACTCGCTGGACGCTCAACGGCGTATGGCACACCTTTAGCTGACTTATATCGTAAAGAGCAGCAAAAGCAGCAGGCCGAAGAGCAGCCAGAAGAGCCTGAAATTCCGTCATTGACCATGGCTGAACTTGAAAAAATCCGTCAAGATGCCTATGAAGAAGGGCTAAAGCAAGGTCATGAACAAGGCTATATAGATGGTTTTGAAAAAGGCGCGCATGAGGGGAAAGAAGCTGGTTTTAAAGAAGGTGTTGAGCTTGGTAAGGAGCAAGGCCAAGAAGAAATTAAGCCTATTTTAGAAGAGCAGCTCACTAACTTAAGAAGCTTACTTGATAGCCTTTCTCAACCATTATCTAAAGTCGATGAAAGTGCCGAAAAGCAGTTAGTGCAATTAGCTGTTATGTTAACTGAAGTCTTAGTTTACCAAGAAATCAAAACCTCACCAGAAGTCATTTTACATGCTTTGAAGCAAGCCATTGATGCGTTAGGTGAAGAGCAAGTGAAAGTACGTATTCACTTACATCCTGATGATATTGCTTTAATTACCGAAAGTTATGGCGAACAAACTATTGCAGATAACCATTGGCAGTTAGTGGCAGAGCCGACTTTAGAGCGCGGTGGCTGCGAAATTAAAACCCCGCAATCATCCCTCGATATGACGATAAAAACTCGCGTCAAAGAAACGTTGGAAAACTTTTTGCATAGCAGTGGTATCTAACACTTTTTAGGCTCATTATGAGTGCTCAATCAATGACTCTTAGCGAACGCTTACAGCGCTATGAAAAACATATCAAGGCTCCAAAACCGGCTGTTGCCGGTATTCTGACGCGTGTTGTTGGTTTAACGCTAGAAGCAAAAGGGCTTAGAGCACCTGTTGGTAGTCAATGTAAAATTGAAACCATTAACGGCTTTGTTGATGCTGAAGTTGTTGGCTTTAATGACCAAACACTGTACTTAATGCCAAATGATCACATCTCTGGCGTACTACCAGGTGCGCGAGTTATCCCAAAAGTAAACGAAACAGGATTGCCTGTAGGCATGAGTTTACTTGGCCGCGTAGTGGATGGCCTTGGTCGGCCACTTGATGGCTTAGGTGCAATTAATGCTGAGCATCACTTAAAGTTTGCGCAAAACGCAATTAACCCGCTGGCAAGACGACCAATCAGTCAACCTATGGATGTAGGTGTACGAGCCATCAACTCCGTTATTACCGTGGGTCAAGGCCAGCGTATGGGTCTGTTTGCAGGCTCTGGTGTTGGTAAATCAGTGCTACTAGGTATGATGACTCGTGGTTCTGAAGCAGATGTAATCGTGGTTGGCCTTGTGGGTGAACGTGGTCGTGAGGTAAAAGAATTCATTGAAGAAATTTTAGGAGTCGAAGGACGTAAGCGCTCAGTGGTAGTTGCAGCCCCTGCGGATGCGTCACCATTAATGCGTTTAAAAGGCTGTGAAAGTGCAGTGACCATTGCGGAATACTTTCGCGATCAAGGTCTTAACGTGTTGTTATTACTTGACTCTGTTACCCGTTATGCCATGGCACAACGTGAAATTGCCTTAGCGGTTGGTGAGCCTCCGGCTACGAAAGGTTATCCGCCTTCAGTATTTGCTAAATTACCTGCGCTGGTGGAGCGTGCCGGTAATGGTGGTGAAGGGCAAGGTGCCATTACAGCGTTTTTTACTGTACTTAGTGAGGGCGATGATATGCAAGATCCAATTGCTGACTCTGCCCGCGCTATTTTAGATGGCCACATTGTTTTATCTCGAGATTTAGCCGACAGTGGTCACTATCCGGCTATTGATATTGAAAAGTCGATTTCTCGTGTAATGCCGCAGGTTGTATCTGAAGCGCATATGCAACAAGCGCGTGTGCTCAAGCAAGTGTATTCAATGTATCAACAAAACAAAGATATGATCACCTTAGGGGCGTACCAAAAAGGCACCGATCCTATGCTCGACCAAGCAATTAATATGATGCCGCGAGTCAATCAATTCCTTCAACAAGGTATGAAAGATGTGATCAGTTATGATGAAGGTCTGCAAGGTCTCGCGCAGTTATTAGGGCAAGGTTAATGGCTAAAAGTAAACTTGATTTATTGTTAAAGCTTGAGAGCGATAAAGAAGAGTCTTTACGCATGGATTATTTAAAAGCACAGCAGCACTTACAAAGTAATCAACAAAAACTGCAAGGGCTTAATAACTTTCGTTTAGAGTATTCTCAGCAGTTACATTTGAAAGGACGCTCTGGTTTGTCTAGTGCTGGCTTCAGCCAATATCATGCTTTTATTGCAAAAATTGAAGAAGCGATACGTCAGCAAGCAAGTACAGTGAATACCGCAAAACAAGTTGTGACACAGCGAAAAGCACTGTGGTTAAAGCAACAAGTGAAAGCAAAAGCAGTAGCGAAGTTAATCGAAAAGCAAGCTGAAAAACAAGCGATGCAAGTGGCAAAAGCAGAACAAAAAATGCTGGATGAATTTGCTGCAAATCAGTTTTATCAGCGTCAACTTAAAAACGCACTTCTTTAAAATACTTCTTTTTTAGGCATGTTAATTGCATTTACCTAACCAGTAGCATTAATTTTGGCACTTGCGGCGGCAAATTGCCTCATTACTTTAGATGACTAGGTTTAGGTGAATTATGGCGATCAGTGATATCAATTTGCAGGTTAAAACTGAGCAAGGTACTGGTTTTTCAGGCAAAGACTCAGAGTCTAACAACAAAGCATCGGGCTTAAGTTTTTTAACTTCACTGACAGAAGCAAGTGAAGCGGCAAACGCGCAAGCAAAAAGTGATGCAGATGCTGACTCAATTGATGAACCTAAAGCTATCAGTACTTCTGAAGAACTTAAATCAGATGCAAAACCAGGTGATGAGAATACAGCGACTGATGCTAAAGCTGCAACTACTCCCACAACTACAGATCAGCAGCCTAAAATAAATCCAGATGTTCGTAATGAAGCTGTAACTAAAGAGCAAAGCGATGAGCTTGCACTTGTAGAAGGTGAAGATAACTCACTGCTTTCGCAAATTAATGCGGCTCAAGCTATGAGTACACGTGTTAATAAATTGATTGAAAATAATGACTTTAGCCCGGTAGTTGTTGATAAAAAACCAACCCCAATCGATACCATTACACCTGTAATACCTTCACCTATGACAGACGTTGCGCAAACCGGTGATTCAAAAGTCGCAGCAGAAGATGACAACTCAATCGCAAGTTTATTACATAAGTCTAAAGTTGCGACAGCAGTAGATAGTCAACTAAAAGCGATTGGTGATTTACCGCCAAAAGATAGCGTGACCCCTATTGTTGATGGCCCATTAACAGACAAAGAAAAGCAAGGTGTTTCAGCTGTTAATACACCGGATACAAAACCTCAGGTAGCTAACTTTGCCAGTGCAATACAAGCAACTGACAGTAAAGAAACCACTGTTGATTTAGACGCTGTAAAAACAGCTGATGGAAATGAACTCAGCGCGAATGATAAAAGCAAAGCTGTTTTAAGCAAGATGCTTAGCGATGCAAATAATAGCGTTCAAACTGATGCAAAAGCGGCTGAAGTGACGACAAAGCAAGCGCATGGCAACGTTGATAAGCCAGCAGTAAACCTAGCTACTGAGCAGGTAGCTCCGAAGAGCGTTGAAGCAAGCGCGGCAAAAGCATCAGATAAACCAGTAACTGATAAGTCAATCGTTAATCTGCTTGCCAAACTACAAAGTGGCGACGGGCAGGCTGTAAGTGAGTTCGCTAAAGGTTTGTCGCTCAGCACTGATCAACGAAAGCAATTTGAGCAACAAATCAATCAACTAAAAGTTGACAATAAGCTTGGCGCTGATGAGCTGGCAACAATCAAGTCGCTATTGACTGATGTGAACAGTAGTAAGCCTACAACACAAACTGCACAGAGCCCTGTATCACAATTTGCTGTAGAGCAAGGCATTGCTGATGAAAGCCTGACAAAACAAGATGCTAAATTAGCTGATAATAAAGTGCTTGATACTAAACTGCCGACTAGCATCGAAAAGCAAATCACTGCACTGACGAAAGATGAGCAGCAAGCACTGTTAAATAAAGTGAATACTCAACTGCAAACGTTAACGCCGGGTACTGCTCAGTACGAAAAACTTTCAGCGGCACAAACTGTGCTCAAAGAGGCTATTAATGCTCCTGCAATAGTCAACACAGCGATGCCGATAACCGCCGCCACAGTCAATGCTGAAAATAATAATACAAAACAAAACAATACTGCGCAGGTTACAGCCGATGTTACAAAGGCTGCAACTAGTGAAGAAGTAACTTTAGAGCTTGATACAAAAATTAATACCGAACGTACACAAGAAGCTGTGTCTTCGCGTGTAGCTCAGTTATTTACTCAGTTAACGACTCAAGCCAATGCAGCAACACAACCGGGTGCCTATGAGGTGGCTCATCAGCAATATGAGCAAGCAATTGATGCACAAACAATGCAGACTCAAGCAACGACACAAACTCAGGCTCACTCTAAATCGGTGAGCATTGACCCTGGTGTAATGCAAGCGATCAATATTATAAAGAGTGACGCCGCAAAGATGCTTCAAGAGCGAGTTAGTGCGTTACTCAATATAAATAACAAAGAAGCGGAAATTCGCTTAGATCCACCAGAAATGGGCAGTATGCAAATTCGTATACGTAGCGATGCTGAACAAGCGCAAATTAATTTTGTTGTTCAAAATCAGCAGGCTAAAGAAGCTTTAGAGCAATCAATGCCACGCTTACGAGAAATGCTTGCGCAGCAAGGTATTGAACTTGGTGAAAGTAGTATTCAGCAAGGTAACCCTGAGCAACAACAAGAGCAGTCTGGGCAAGGGCAGCTTGCAGGAAATCAACAAGCTGAGGAGCAACAACCAGAAGTAACAGCGCAAAGCGCAGAAACTTCTCGACAACAATCTTCATCATCAATAGATTACTATGCATAAGTCCTGCTATTATAAGAAATAAAATAGTTACAGTGTGATAAACAACTT
Organism: Pseudoalteromonas sp. S2721; assembly: GCF_005887425.1. Lineage (NCBI taxonomy): Bacteria > Pseudomonadati > Pseudomonadota > Gammaproteobacteria > Alteromonadales > Pseudoalteromonadaceae > Pseudoalteromonas > Pseudoalteromonas sp. S2721. The sequence goes on along the minus strand of NZ_PNCZ01000040.1, from coordinate 12,585 downwards.
GCTGTAACTTTGAGGGAAGTAACAATGGCCGAAGAAGCAAATTTAGAAATAGAAGATACGGGTAAAGGCAAAAAGAAGCTGATTATCATTATTGCAGCTGTAGTGTTGATTGTTGGCGCCGCCGCAGGTTACTTTTTATTTATGGGTGATGATGCCCCTGAAGAGAGCCTAGCAGATGAAACCACAGTGACTGAGGCTGCCGCACCATCAAGCTCCGCACAGATTGGTTCGGCTCTCTATGTCGCAATGCCACGCCCATTTGTATTTAATGTACCCGGTGCGAGTCGCGACCGTATTGTACAAATAAAAGTTCAGCTACTTGTTCGCGGTGAAGTGAACGAAGAAACTGCCAAAAAGCATATTCCACTTATCGAAAGTACCTTACTTGGCGTTCTTTCAACAACGACCGCAGATGAATTAGGTACCAGTGAAGGTAAAGAGTCAGTGCGTGTTGCTGCACTTGAAAAAGTACAATCAGCATTAAGTGATGTTGAAGGTAGCAAAGTGATAGAGCGGGTATTATTCACCGGCTTTGTGATGCAATAAGGGGTCAGCGTGAGCGATTTATTATCTCAAGACGAAATTGATGCGCTTTTACACGGCGTTGATGAAGTCGAAGAGGAAGATATTCACGAAGGTGATGACTTAGACAGTAATACCTTACAGTATGACTTCTCATCACAAGATCGTATTGTCCGTGGTCGTATGCCGACCTTGGAGATCGTGAATGAACGTTTTGCCCGTCATATGCGAATTAGCCTATTTAACATGATGCGCCGCACCGCTGAGGTGTCAATCAACGGCGTGCAAATGATTAAATTTGGCGAATATATCCATACCTTATTCGTGCCAACCAGTTTGAACATGGTACGTTTTCGTCCGTTGAAGGGCACTGGCTTAATTACCATGGAAGCCCGATTAGTATTCATTTTAGTGGATAACTTTTTTGGTGGTGATGGCCGCTATCATGCAAAAATTGAAGGCCGTGAATTTACGCCAACAGAACGCCGTATTGTTCAAATGCTCCTTAAAATTATCTTCGAAGATTATAAAGAAGCATGGGCGCCGGTAATGGATGTATCTTTTGAGTACCTTGACTCAGAAGTTAACCCAGCAATGGCGAACATCGTAAGTCCAACTGAAGTGGTTGTTATTAGCTCCTTCCATATTGAGCTAGATGGTGGTGGTGGTGATTTCCATATCGCATTACCGTATTCAATGCTTGAGCCTATTCGCGAATTGCTCGATGCCGGTGTGCAATCAGACACCGAAGACACCGACTTACGTTGGAGTAAAGCATTACGTGATGAGATCATGGATGTAGAAGTCGACCTATCGACTCAATTGCTTGAGGTTGATTTAACGCTACAACAGATTATGGAGCTTAAAGCTGGCGATATTATCCCAGTTGAAATGCCAGAGCATATCACCGTATTTGTAGAAGAACTGCCGACCTTTAGAGCGAAAATGGGCCGCTCACGTGACAATGTTGCACTACAAATTAGCGAAAAAATTAAACGCCCTGAATCAGTTAAGTCAGAACTACATGTGTTCACAAAAGGTGGCAAAAAACTGGATTCAGATGCAGAATTAGCAGAACTAGAAGAAGATCTACATCTATCTGAAGGTGTAGATTTAGACTGGTAGTCGATTTATAAGGTTAAACATAATGAGTGATGATCAAGATACAATGGACGAATGGGCCGCGGCACTAGCCGAAGCTGAAGAGGCTGAGGGTGGCTCAGGCGATGCTGCTGTGGCAGAGCTTGATGAATTAAAAGATGAAAGACATGAGCTATCGGGCGACGAAAAACGAAAACTTGATACCATCTTGGACATTCCGGTTACTATTTCTATGGAAGTGGGCCGTTCAAAAATCAACATTCGTAACTTATTACAACTTAACCAAGGTTCGGTGGTAGAACTAGACCGAGTCGCTGGTGAGCCGCTTGATGTATTGGTTAACGGCACGCTGATTGCCCATGGTGAGGTGGTCGTTGTAAACGATAAGTTCGGTATTCGTTTAACTGACGTTATTAGCCAAGTTGAGCGTATTAAAAAGTTACGATGAATGCTTTAGTTGCTTTAACAAGTGCGTCGAGCACTGCATTTCCTACGGCATCACCGACGGCAGATTTACTGTCTATGGTGATGTCTTTGCTTTTAGTGCTGGTGGTTATCATTGCTTTGGCTTTTTTGGTTAAAAAACTAAATCCAAATCTTGCTAATAGTGATGAATTTAAAGTAGTGCGCAGTTTGCCTTTGGGCTCTCGTGAGCGCTTGATGGTCATTGAAATCGATAACGCTCAGCACTTAATTGGTGTGACCCCGCACAGTATTAACTATCTGCATAAACTAGAAACACCATTACAAGAAAAAGAACTGCCAGAACTTGCCAAGAAATTTGGAAAGTTACTGAACCCACAATCACCTTCAAATAAAAAGAATTAACGCTATGATCAAGTGGATACTTATTTTAGCAAGTGTGTTGTTTTTGCCGTCGGTTAACGCTGAAGGCATAGAAGCACTGACCATTACCACCAACCCTGATGGCTCTCAAGATTACTCAGTGACGCTACAAGTATTAGCGATCATGACGGCACTGAGTTTTATTCCAGCAGCGGTCATTATGATGACTTCATTTACACGGATTATTGTGGTTCTGGCGATATTACGCCAAGCAATAGGCTTACAACAAACGCCTTCGAATCAAATTTTGTTAGGCATGTCGCTATTTTTAAGTATTTTTATTATGGCGCCAATTTATCAGCAGGTGAATGAGCGTGCCATTGAGCCGTACTTGAATGAGCAAGTTACTTCAGTGCAAGCATTAGAACTTGCCAAAGAGCCAATGAAAGCGTTTATGCTCTCACAAGTTCGTATAAAAGATTTAGAGACCTTTGCGAAAATAGCTGGTTATGAGCAATTAGATTCGCCAGAAGACACGCCGTTGATTGTATTGATCCCAGCGTTTGTTACCAGCGAATTGCAAACGGCCTTTATCATTGGTTTTATGTTCTTTATCCCATTTTTGATAGTTGATTTAGTGGTGGCCTCCGTATTAATGGCCATGGGTATGATGATGCTTTCGCCGATGATTGTATCTTTGCCGTTTAAGATCATGCTGTTTGTGTTGGTGGATGGCTGGAGCCTTGTGATGGGCACGCTGGCGAAGAGCTTTGGGCTCGGGGTGTAACAATGCAATTCAAGGCACATAATTAGGTAGGAGAGACAAAATGGAACCCGAAATTTTTGTCGATATACTCAGTGACGCGCTATTTTTAGTTATAAAGTTAGTGTCTGCAATCGTAGTACCTGGCTTATTAGTCGGTCTAGTCGTGGCAGTTTTCCAAGCGGCAACATCAATCAATGAGCAAACCTTAAGCTTTTTACCTCGTTTGCTAATTACCATAAGCGCACTTATTATAGGTGGTCACTGGTTCACGCAAGAGCTTATGGACTATTTTACCCGTTTAGTGATGTCTATACCGGAGATTGCAGGCTAAATGGAATTTCCATTTGCGGTCATTATTCAATGGCTCAGCGACTTTTTGCTGCCATTAGTGCGTATTAGCTCAATGATTATGATCATGGCAGGCCTTGGTGCGAAGAATGTACCAAGCCGAATTAAGCTTGGTTTAGCTGTAGTTGTAACCTTTGTTGCTGTGCCTATGCTGCCCCCTGCGACTTTCAACAATCTTTTTTCGTTTGAGATGATTCTTGTGGTCATTCAGCAAATGCTTATTGGTGTCGCGATTGGGTTTGCATCTGTTTTATTGCTAAATACTTTTGTTCTTGCTGGGCAAATACTCGCGATGCAAACAGGTCTTGGTTTTGCGTCCGTAGTTGATCCATCGAATGGTCTGAGTGTACCCGCTGTGGGACAATTTTATCTAATCTTGGCGACCTTGCTTTTCTTTGTGTTCAATGGCCACTTAATGATGATTCAAATGGTCATTCATAGCTTTGAAGTGCTACCAATTGATGGCAATTGGTGGGCGGTTGATCATTACTGGGATATCGTTACTTGGGGTGGTTGGATGTTCACCACAGCCTTGGTGCTTGCTTTAGCTCCACTGACAGCCATGCTTGTTATTAACATGTCGTTTGGTGTAATGACCCGAGCGGCACCGCAGTTAAATATTTTCTCAATTGGCTTTCCGTTTACCTTAGTAGCTGGTCTTGTGATTATTTGGGCAACATTAGGCAACTTTATGACTCAATTTGAGTTTCAGTGGTTAAAAATGGTTGAGTTAATGTGCAGCCTTGTTGGTTGTACACCTTAGGAGCGCGCCATGGCTGAAGATTCTGGTCAAGAAAAAACCGAAGAACCCACGCAGAAAAAAATTGATGATGCCAAGAAGAAAGGTCAGGTTGCCCGCTCAAAAGAGCTAGGTACCATGTTTGTGCTTATTTTTTCTGCAGTTTCACTCTTATTGTATGGCCCTGAAATTGGTAAAGGTCTTTATAATATAATGGGACGTTTATTAAGCCTTAACCGTAATGAAACCTACGACACCACTAAGATGTTTTCAGTGTGGGGAATTGTTGCGGATGCATTGTTATTCCCTATGGCAATGTTTGTGTTGATCATCGTCATAGCCGCTTTTGTTGGGAATACTTTACTGGGGGGTTATAACTTTAGTTGGCAAGCGGCAGCCCCAAAAGCAAGTAAGATGTCGCCAGCTAAAGGTATTAAGCGTATGCTTGGCCCTCAAGCAGGAGTAGAGCTAGTTAAGTCTATTTTAAAATTTGTAGTGGTTGCAGGCTTTGCTGTGTTCTTAATTAATACTTTCTTTGATGAAATACTGCACCTAAGCATTGAAAGCGCGCCCGGAAATTTTATCCATGCACTCGAAATACTATCTTGGATGTTCTTGGGATTAACTTGTACGTTAATCATTATTGCTGCAATAGATTCTCCTTATCAAAGTCACAAACACCATAAACAGTTAAAAATGACCTTACAAGAGGTAAAAGACGAATTTAAAAACTCTGAGGGTGATCCGCAAATAAAAGCGCGTATTCGCCGTACTCAGCGTGAAATGTCGCAAAGGCGTATGATGCAAGACGTGCCTGATGCAGATGTGATCGTAACTAACCCGACCCATTATTCTGTAGCACTAAAATACGATACAGCTAAAGCCGGTGCGCCTATTGTTCTTGCCAAAGGCGTGGACGAGCTTGCTATGCAAATTCGTAAAGTGGGCAAGGGGAATGACGTGCCAATTGTTGAATCACCCATGCTTACTCGTGCGCTGTATCACACCACCGATGTTGGTCATCAAATACCTGATCAGCTATTCACTGCCGTTGCACAAGTGTTAGCTTATGTCTTCCAGTTAAAACGCTTCCAAAAAGGGCGCGGTAAACGTCCTGTACCACTCAATAAAAAGCTCCCAATCCCCGATGCCTACAAATACTAAACAGTAAATTTATAACTTGGAATAGTTATTGCAAATTCCGTGTAGTGTCAATTTTTTGAAATTGTTGGATTATGGAATTTAAAGCGGTATTACAACAACTTAACAGAGATAAAAAAGAATATGCGAAGGGTATCGGCACGCCGTTAATGGTACTTGCTGCGCTGGGTATGGTGATTTTACCCCTGCCGCCATTTCTTTTAGATATTCTATTTTCGTTTAATATCGCGTTAGCACTGGTGGTGTTACTGGTTACAGTTTACACCATGAAACCCCTTGAATTTGGTATGTTCCCTGCGGTTCTACTGATTGCAACCATCATGCGCTTAGCGCTGAATGTCGCCAGTACCCGTGTAGTATTACTCGAAGGTCATAACGGCGGTGATGCAGCCGGTAAAGTTATCGAGGCCTTTGGTTCGGTGGTTATCGGCGGTAACTATGCAGTTGGTTTAGTGGTCTTCCTGATTTTAATCATTATTAACTTTGTGGTTATCACCAAAGGTGCAGGTCGTATTTCTGAAGTATCAGCTCGCTTTACTCTTGATGCAATGCCGGGTAAACAAATGGCGATTGATGCTGATTTAAACGCTGGTTTTATCAGTGCAGAGCAAGCCCGTGAACGCCGTGAAGAGGTTACCCGCGAAGCCGATTTCTATGGTTCAATGGATGGTGCGAGTAAGTTCGTAAAAGGCGATGCAATAGCGGGTATCGTTATTCTAGTGATTAACATCGTTGGTGGTTTATTTGTTGGTATGATCCAACATGATTTATCGTTCAGCCGTGCGATGGAAGTGTACACCTTACTAACCATTGGTGATGGTCTAGTTGCACAACTGCCTTCACTGTTACTGTCTATCGGTACTGCAATCGTTGTTACCCGTCAAAATGAATCGCACAATATGGGCGACCAAGTTAAGACACAGCTAGGTAACGAAAAGTCTTTGTATATCGCATCTGGTATTTTGATCATCATGGGTCTTGTGCCAGGTATGCCGCATATTGCATTTTTAAGCCTAGGTGGATTACTGGGTTACCTTGCTTACTTCACCCAACAACAAAAAGCCAAAGCAGAAGCTGAAAAAGCAGAGCAAGAAGCAAATGGTGGTGCGCCAGGAACAGGTGTTGCTAATAAACAAGAGCAAAAAGAACTGGGTTGGGATGATGTTCAACAGGTTGACGTTATTGGTTTAGAAGTGGGATATCGCTTAATTCCACTGGTAGATCAATCTCAAGGTGGTGAACTATTAAATCGTATCAAAGGTGTGCGTAAGAAATTGTCTCAGGAACTTGGTTTCTTGGTACCTCCTGTGCATATCCGCGATAACTTAGAGCTTGACCCAAATGCTTATAGAATCACTATGATGGGGGTTTCAAGCGGTGAAGGTGAGCTTAAGCATGGTGATGAGTTAGCGATTAATCCAGGCCAAGTATTTGGTCCAATCAAAGGGGTTGCCACAAAAGATCCTGCATTTGGGTTGGATGCGGTTTGGATCAAACCAGATCAAAAAGATGAAGCGCAGTCACTTGGCTACACAGTCGTTGATTCAGCAACTGTGGTTGCAACTCATATCAGCCAGTTACTTACTAACAGTGCTGCTTTACTGCTTGGTCATGAAGAAGTACAAAACTTACTAGATATGTTAGCGAAGAGTCATCCACGCCTTGTTGAGGGACTGGTTCCTGACGTATTACCACTCACTACTATCGTAAAAGTGCTACAAAACTTACTCAATGAAGGGGTGGCAATTCGCGATATGCGCTCGATTGTTCAAACCCTTGTTGAGTATGGCCCACGTAGCCAAGACCCTGATGTACTAACGGCTGCAGTGCGAATTTCACTGCGCAGATTGATCGTTCAAGATGCTGTTGGTATGTCTTCTGAGATCCCTGTCATAACCTTGGCGCCTGAGTTGGAACAGATGTTGCATCAGTCACTTCAGAATGCAGGTGACGAAGGTGCCGGAATAGAGCCAAGCCTTGCAGAGCGACTTCAACAATCATTGAATGAAGCGCATCAAAACCAAGAAATGGCCGGTGAACCTTCGATACTGTTAACGTCAGGAATGTTAAGAACTGTGTTATCTCGCTTTGTTAAGTACACCATCCCAGGTTTAAGGGTGATGTCTTACCAAGAGGTACCAGACGAAAGACAGATTAAGATTGTCAGCTCAGTAGGCCAACAATAGGATAGTAAAGGGGTTGAACCATGAAAATTAAACGTTTTTTTGCTAAAGATATGCGCACAGCACTGAAAGAAGTGAAAGATGAACTAGGTGTTGATGCGGTTATTATGTCGAACAAAAAGCTTGCTAACGGCGTTGAAATCGTTGCAGCTGTTGATTACGACAAAGCAGCCCCGAAAGCCGAAGCTAAACCAGCAGTGGCACAATCAGCACCTACTCCACAGCATAACTTTGTTAAACCTGAGCCAATGCGTGCTAAACCTGAGCCGCAAGCGAAAGTTGCTGATAGCCTACAAGCGTTACTTGAGCGTCAAGCCCCACGCCCTCGTTCGCCAGAGCTTGCGTCAATGTTTAGTCAATCTGGTATTGATACGAGTGAACACTATCAAGCAAAAGAGCCAAGCTTTGAGCAGCAACAGCCTGAATATAAGCAAGCTCCTCGTTATCAACCGCAGGCAGCACCTCGTGTACAAACTCAAGCTCATAGCCTTGGTTTTGATGACGATTTAGATTCAGGTTTTGATGATTTAGATTCACCCGCTGAGCATAAAAACTCAGCACCTGCGAATCAATCAGAAATGACGACTATGCGGGAAGAAATGAATGCGATTCGTCAATTACTTGAACACCAAGTATCTGGCTTAATGCAACAAGATATGGCTCGCCGCGATCCGACTCGTGCATGTATGATTGACCGCTTAGCGGGTATGGGCATTGAACGTGATGTTGCTGAACAAATGGCCTGTTTCATTCCTGATGATGTATCACGTCAACAAGCGTGGCAAGCATTACTGCAAATGGTTGAAAACCAAATGCATACAACGAATAACGAAATCCTACGTCAAGGTGGTGTATTCGCATTAGTGGGCCCAACGGGTGTTGGTAAAACAACGACTGTTGCGAAATTAGCTGCACTGGGCGCACAAAAATATGGTGCTGATAAAGTGGCGTTGATCACCACTGATACATATAGAATTGGTGCCTACGAACAATTGGCTACTTATGGTCGTATTATTGGCTGTGGTGTTAAGCAGGTAAAAGATGCGAATGAATTAGCTGAAGTGCTATACCATTTACGTAATAAGCGTCTAGTATTAATAGATACAGCGGGTATGAGCCAACGTGATTTACGTTTAACTGAGCAATTAAACACCTTAATGCGTAATCAGCGTGTTGATATTCGTAGTTATTTAGTATTGAGTGCGACAGCACAGATAAATGTGTTGCAAGAAACCGTAAGACACTTTAAAAAGGTTCATCTAAGTGGCTGTATCTTCACTAAATTGGATGAATCTTTAAGTTTAGGTGAGATTATTAGTATAGCGATTCAAAATCGCCTGCCAATAGGGTATCTTACTAACGGTCAGCGTGTTCCTGAAGATATTCGCGTAGCGAATGCTGAAAAACTAGTGAAAAAAGCTGAACAATTGTATTTAAAACGAGCAAAAGCACAACATTCACGACGTCAAGCAGTAGCGTCGAACACAGTAGGGATGTATGATTAACACAGTATTAGATCAAGCAAGCGGCCTGCGCAAAATGAATCAAAATAATAATAGTGGCGTTAAAGTTATCGCTGTGACTGGCGGTAAAGGTGGAGTGGGTAAAACCAATGTTTCACTCAACACCGCAATCGCATTAGGGCAGCAAGGAAATCGTGTATTAGTACTAGATGCCGATTTAGGTTTGGCAAACTGTGACGTGATGCTTGGCCTTCGTGTTGAACGTAACTTATCTCATGTTTTGTCAGGCGAGTGTGAGCTTGACGAAATTCTCGTTGAAGGTCCTGCAGGTATAAAAATTGTACCAGCGACGTCTGGTTCGCAAAGCATGGTGGAATTAACACCATCTGAGCATGCAGGCCTTATCCGCGCTTTTAGTGAGTTAAACACCGAGTTTGATATTTTAATTGTCGATACCGCTGCAGGTATTTCTGACATGGTATTAAGCTTTTCTCGTGCAGCCCAAGATGTTGTTGTGGTTGTATGCGATGAACCTACCTCAATTACCGATGCTTATGCGCTTATAAAAGTGCTTAGCCGTGAGCATGGCGTATATAAATTTAAAATTGTTGCCAATATGGTGCGCAGTTTGCGTGAAGGGCAAGAATTATTTGCTAAACTTTCAAAAGTAACGGATCGCTTTTTAGACGTTTCAATGGAGTTGGTAGCTACCATTCCTTATGACGAGAACATGCGTAAATCTACGCGACGTCAAAAGGTGATTGTTGAATTATTTCCAAACTCACCAGCTGCGGTGGCGTTTAAAACATTAGCAACAAAAGCAGTTAAGTGGCCGATCCCTAATCAACCTTCTGGCCATTTAGAATTTTTCATTGAAAAACTAGTAAACGGCTAACTATGACAACATCGGTGAATAAAGCGATGGGATATCAATCAGCACAAAACTTAAATGCGATTGTTGAAAAACATGCCTCTTTAGTTAAAAAAGTGGCGTGCCATCTAATTGCTCGTTTACCTGCCAGTGTCCAACTCGATGATTTAATTCAATCAGGCATGATAGGCCTAATTGAAGCATCAAAAAACTTTGATGCTAGCAAAGGGGCTAGTTTCGAAACTTTCGCTGGAATTCGTATTCGTGGTGCGATGTTAGACGAAATTCGTAGAGGTGACTGGGCACCACGCTCAGTTCACCGAAATGCTCGCCTTGTGGCTGAAACCATTTCCGAATTAGAAAGCACGCTAAATCGTGAACCTAAAGATACAGAAGTCGCTGAAAAACTTGATATAACGCTCGATGAGTACCATCATATTCTACATGATGTAAATTCTAGTAAAGTATTAGGTATAGAGGACTTAGGCGTTGATGAAGACGTCATTACACCTGTAGGTCAGGATTTAGGACTAGACAAACCGTTTAATAACGTTAAAAATGAGCGGTTTAACCAGTCTCTATTAACGGCTATCCAATCGTTACCAGAAAGAGATGCACTTGTTTTGTCTTTGTACTACAACGACGAAATGAACTTAAAAGAAATAGGACACATACTCGATGTTAGTGAATCGCGTGTGAGTCAGATACATGGTCAGGCGATGATTAAGCTCAAAGCAAAAATCAATGACTGGATTAATTAGTAGTAAGTAAATATAGGTTCAAACCTCACCGGAGGATGTTTTGGATAAAAACATGAAAATTCTTGTTGTTGATGATTTTTCTACAATGAGACGTATCATTAAAAATCTATTAAGGGATTTAGGTTTTACCAATGTGCAGGAAGCTGACGATGGGTCAACAGCATTGCCAATGCTACAAAATCAAGAATTTGATTTTGTTGTAACAGATTGGAACATGCCAGGTATGCAAGGCATTGATTTGTTAAGAGCAATTCGTGCTGATGATAGCCTTAAGCATATTCCTGTATTAATGGTGACAGCTGAAGCGAAAAAAGAACAAATTGTTGCTGCTGCTCAAGCGGGTGTTAATGGCTATATCGTTAAACCATTCACTGCTGCGACACTTAAAACCAAATTGGAAAAAGTGTTTGAACGTTTAGGTTAATCTAAGGGGAGAGGCTTATGTCAGCACTAGCTGCGCCTCAAATAAGTTTAGAGCAAGCTCGTCAACTTGTTGAGTTTCTTGAAAATGGTGAACAAGAAAAAGCTGATCAGCTGATACTTGAAACAGCATCAAAAGAACAATCAGAGCTGTTTGCTGAAATCGGTAAACTGACGCGACAATTACATGAAGCGCTAAAAAACTTTGATCTAGATACTCGTCTTTCAGATTTAACTACCGATGCGATCCCAGACGCTAAGCAGCGCTTAAATTATGTTATGGAAATGACAGAAAGCGCCGCTAACAAAACCATGGATGCAGTTGAAGCTAGTTTACCTATAGCGCAACAACTTGCAGATGAAATAGCGACGATTAAACCAACGTGGGATCGTTTAATGAGCCGAGAAATAGAGCTCGGTGAGTTTAAAAAGCTATGTCATAGCTTAGATAATTTTATGAATAACTCGCATACTAAAACCGATGAGCTACAGGGCTTGATGACCAATGTGCTGATGGCACAGGACTATCAAGATTTGACGGGGCAAGTAATCCGTCGCGTCATTGAGTTAGTGCGAGAAGTAGAAGACAGTTTAATTAATCTCTTAACTGTGTTTGGCAGTCAAGAAGATGGTCATCAACAACAAGAAAAACAGGCCATAGAAAAAGCACCTGCGACAAGTGATACACTAGCAGGTCCTGAAGGGCCGATTATTGATAAAGACTCTCGTGATGATGTTGTCTCAGGACAAGATGAAGTCGATGATCTATTATCAAGTCTGGGCTTCTAAGAGGAGAGTAGCTGCATGAGCTTTGAAGTCGATGAAGATATTTTACAGGATTTCCTTGTTGAGGCAGGAGAAATCTTAGAGCTTTTGTCAGAGCAATTAGTTGAGCTTGAGAACAATCCCGAAGACAAAGATCTCTTAAACGCCATTTTTAGAGGCTTCCACACTGTCAAAGGCGGTGCAGGCTTTTTAAGCATGACTGAACTTGTTGATGCGTGTCACGGTGCAGAGAATGTTTTCGATTTATTACGCCAAGGTGTTCGCAGTGTCACTCCTGAGCTTATGGATGTTATTTTACAAGCTCTGGATACCATCAACGAAATGTTCGCAACGATTCAAAATCGTGAGCAACCAGAGCCTGCAGATCCTGCGCTTCTAGACGTTCTTCATAAATTAAGCCAACCACCTACAGCGGAAGAGCTTGCAGGTGAAGATGTATCAGTAGCAGACGATGTAGCAGTTGCACCTGAAGAACCTGCTGTTGAAGAGGCTGTTGTTGATGCACCTGAAGTAACAGCTAACACGGCAGCAGACAATATTGATGAAGATGATCCATTTGCGTTTGATATGTTGTTTGATGGCGGCGGTCTTGCTGATAGTAAGGCAGAACCACAGAATATTGATGAAATTACTGAAGATGAGTTTGAAAGCCTCCTCGATGAATTACATGGTAAAGGT